>NZ_JBQFOY010000062.1:0-522 GCF_056533985.1 Ruegeria sp. E8 | reverse complement strand
CGTTTCTAACAGATTTTTGGGTGCCAAGTACCAACTTTAATGAGGAGAATACCAATGACTATCAACACACATACAAACTTCGAAATTGCGGGTGATGACGTCATCGCAGTGCCCCCGATCATGCCCGACCCGCGTTGCGGCACCCCGGTGCCCCAGGATGGTGAGGACCTGACAGCGGTAACCCCGCTGCCTGCCGATCCTATTGTGCCGGATCAGGGCGACGACTTGATTGCGGTGGCCCCTCTGCCGTATGGCGCGGTGCCTGCCGGTGAAGGTGAAAACCTGACAGCTGTGGCGCCGATCATGCCCGATCCCCGTTGCGGCACCGAAGTCCCGCAGGATGGTGAGGACCTGGTTGCGGTGGCCCCTCTGCCATTTGGCGCAGTTCCTGCTGGCGAAGGTGAAGACGTCACTGCTGTGCCCCCGATCATGCTCGTCCCGCGCTGCGGCACCGAGGTTCCGCAGGATGGCGAAGATCTGGTTGCTGTGCCCCCTCTGCCCTTCGATCCGATCGTTCCAGAC
>NZ_JBQFOY010000061.1:0-824 GCF_056533985.1 Ruegeria sp. E8 | reverse complement strand
GCTGCGCAGTCAATCATAAAAAGATCGAACGACTATGGAGCGAAGAAGGCTTGCAGCTCCCACAACGGCACAAGAAACGCAAACGGCTGTACCACAAGGACAGCTCGATCATCCGGCTCCGACCGCAACATCCCAATCACATCTGGAGCATTGACTTTGTCCACGACAAGCTGAGCAACGGACAGAGCTACAAGATGCTGACGGTGCTGGATGAGTATACCCGTGAGGCGCTCTGCGTAGCGGTCAAGCCGAAGATGAACAGCGCAGACGTGCTGGATGCGCTCTACCCACTCTTATTGCGGCACGGGAAGCCCGAACACATCCGTTCCGACAACGGCGCGGAGTTCATCGCAACGGCCCTGCAGACCTGGTTAAGAAAGGTGGGCATTAAGCCGATCCAAATCTACCCGGGATCACCTTGGGAGAATGGATACAACGAGCGCTTCAATGGCACTCTGCGCCGGGAAGTCCTCAACGCAGAATGGTTCCACACCACCAAACAGGCTCAGATCGTCATCAATACCTGGCTTAGACAGTACAATCGTGTCAGACCCCATCAGGCTCTAAACATGCGACCGCCCGTTCCAGAAACCTTGCTCAAAACTGGCCCATAGAATTGGGGCTGGACATTGGGACCACTTTATTTGAGAACGGGCTCAGAATAATTGAGACGGGCTCACATTTCTGAGACTGGGATCGGTGGGGTGAGACCATCCACATGACCTCATAGCGACAACCCCGCCATCCGCATTCGCTCTGCCAATTCGCGGGTCCGCGCGGGTTCAAGCTGCCCGCTCAGGAAGCGTTTGATCTCGGCAGGTTTG
>NZ_JBQFOY010000060.1:0-850 GCF_056533985.1 Ruegeria sp. E8 | reverse complement strand
TGCCATAGGCCACAACCGAGCCGGTAAAGGTGATCGCACCGATGAAAATGCCCAGGAACAGTTCCACGTGCAGGATCGCAAGCTCAGCCGGTGTCTTCTTGGCGATCAGCTTGGCGAAGGCTCCCAGATCGGACAGATCCGCCTGCGATGCACTATCGGCGATGGCCATGACCTGCGCCACGTTGCCGATCTCAAAATGCGCGTTGAAACCTACGAACACAGCCGCAAGACCGACCAGCGAGTGCATCGCGGCCACCAGCTGCGGCATCTCGGTCATCTGCACGCGCTGCGCCACATATTGACCGATCAGACCGCCACCCGCGATCAGCAGCAGCGACAGCAGCCACAGGCCGGAACCCGGACCGACCAGCGTGGCGAAGACCGCCAGCGCCATACCGACGATACCGTACCAGACCGCGCGCTTGGCGCTTTCCTGGTTCGACAGACCGCCGAGCGAAAGGATGAACAGAACAGCCGCAACGACATAGGCGGCAGTAGTGAAGCCAAATTCCATGTGCCCGGCCTCCTTAAGATTTCTGGAACATGGCAAGCATGCGCCGGGTTACGAGGAAGCCGCCGAAGATGTTGATCCCGGCCATGAAGACGGACAGCGCCGCCAGCAGAATGACCAGGAACGACCCCGACCCGATCTGCATGAGCGCCCCCACGATGATGATCGACGAGATCGCGTTGGTGATCGCCATCAGCGGCGTGTGCAGGCTGTGCGCGACGCCCCAGATCACCTGGAAGCCGACAAATATCGCCAGCACGAACACGATGAAATGCTGCATGAAACTGGCCGGAGCGACCAGCCCCACCAACAGCATCAGCGCGCCACCGACACCCAGCA
>NZ_JBQFOY010000059.1:0-850 GCF_056533985.1 Ruegeria sp. E8 | reverse complement strand
TGCTGGGTGTCGGTGGCGCGCTGATGCTGTTGGTGGGGCTGGTCGCTCCGGCCAGTTTCATGCAGCATTTCATCGTGTTCGTGCTGGCGATCTTTGTCGGCTTCCAGGTGATCTGGGGCGTCGCGCACAGCTTGCACACACCGCTGATGGCGATCACCAACGCGATCTCGTCGATCATCATCGTGGGGGCGCTCATGCAGATCGGGTCGGGATCGTTCCTGGTTATTCTGCTGGCGGCGCTGTCCGTCTTCATGGCCGGGATCAACATCTTCGGCGGCTTCCTCGTAACCCGGCGCATGCTCGCCATGTTCCAGAAATCTTAAGGAGGCCGGGTAGATGGATTTTGGCTTCACCACTGCCGCCTACGTCGTTGCGGCTGTCCTTTTCATCCTTTCGCTCGGCGGTTTGTCGAACCAGGAAAGCGCCAAGCGCGCGGTCTGGTACGGCATCGTCGGTATGGCGCTGGCGGTCTTTGCCACGCTGGTTGGCCCCGGTTCAGGCCTGTGGCTGCTGTCGCTGCTGCTGATCGCGGGTGGCGGTCTGATCGGTCAATATGTGGCGCAGCGCGTACAGATGACCGAGATGCCGCAGCTTGTGGCCGCGATGCACTCGCTGGTGGGTCTGGCGGCTGTGTTCGTGGGCTTCAACGCGCATTTCGAGATCGGCAATGTGGCGCAGGTTCTGGCCATCGCCGACAACGCAAAAGAGGCGGATCTGAGCGATCTGGGTGCTTTCGCCAAGCTGATCGCCAAGAAGACGCCGGCTGAGCTTGCGATCCTGCACGTGGAACTGTTCCTGGGCATTTTCATCGGTGCGATCACCTTTACCGGCTCGGTTGTGGCCTATGGCA
>NZ_JBQFOY010000058.1:0-1067 GCF_056533985.1 Ruegeria sp. E8 | reverse complement strand
ATAGGGAAGCGCGCGCAGAGTTCGGCGACTTCGGCTTTGACCTTGGCTTCGACCGCGCCGTTGCCGTCTTCGCCATTGGCGGCCAGGCCGTCGACCACTTCGATGATCCAGTCGGCGATCTGGCGGAATTCGACCTCGCCGAAGCCGCGGGTGGTGCCGGCGGGCGAGCCCAGGCGGATGCCCGAGGTCACGGTGGGCTTTTCCGGATCAAACGGCACGCCGTTCTTGTTGCAGGTGATATGCGCGCGACCCAGGGCCTTTTCGGTGGCATTGCCCTTGACGCCCTTGGGGCGCAGGTCGACCAGCACAACATGGGTGTCGGTGCCGTGGGTCACCGTGTCCAGACCGCCCTTGATCAGCTGATCCGACAGCGCCTGCGCGTTGGTGATGACCTGCTGGATATAGCCTTTGAACTCGGGGCGCAGCGCCTCGCCAAAAGCCACGGCCTTGGCCGCGATCACATGCATCAGCGGGCCGCCCTGAATGCCGGGGAAAATGGCCGAGTTCACTTTCTTGGCGATCGCCTCGTCATTGGTCAGGATCATGCCGCCGCGCGGACCGCGCAGGGTCTTGTGCGTGGTTGTCGTGGCCACATGCGCATGCGGGAAGGGGCTGGGATGCTCGCCCGCCGCGATCAGACCGGCGATATGGGCCATGTCCACGTGCAGAAACGCACCGACCATATCGGCGATCTCGCGCATGCGGGCAAAGTCGATGGTGCGCGGGATGGCCGAGCCACCTGCGATGATCAGCTTGGGCTGGTGCTCTTTCGCCAGAGCCTCGATCTGATCATAGTCGATCTGGTTGTCCTGCTTGCGCACGCCGTAATGCACCGCGTTGAACCATTTGCCCGACTGGTTCGGGGCCGCGCCGTGGGTCAGGTGACCGCCGGCATCAAGGCTCATGCCCAGAATGGTATCGCCGGGTTTGATCAGCGCCTGGAACACGCCCTGGTTGGCCTGGCTGCCCGAGTTCGGCTGCACGTTGGCGAAACCGCAGCCGAACAGCTGCTTGGCGCGGTCGATGGCCAGGTTCTCGGCGACGTCGACGAACTGGCAGCCGCCATA
>NZ_JBQFOY010000057.1:0-1228 GCF_056533985.1 Ruegeria sp. E8 | reverse complement strand
GAAAAAGGGCGTCCCGAAGGACGCCCTTTCTTTGGCTATTCGCTTGCGCGAATTACTCGATGATTTTCGAGACGACGCCGGCGCCGACGGTGCGGCCGCCTTCGCGGATGGCGAAGCGCAGACCGTTTTCCATCGCGATGGGCGCGATCAGCTCAACGCCGAACGACACGTTGTCGCCGGGCATGACCATCTCGGTGCCTTCGGCCAGGGTCACGGTGCCGGTCACGTCCGTCGTACGGAAGTAGAACTGCGGACGGTAGTTCGCGAAGAACGGGGTGTGACGACCGCCTTCTTCCTTGGTCAGGATGTAGGCTTCGGCTTCGAACTTGGTGTGCGGTGTAACCGAACCCGGCTTACACAGAACCTGGCCACGCTCAACGCCGTCACGGTCAACACCACGCAGCAGCGCGCCGATGTTGTCGCCCGCTTCACCGCGGTCCAGCAGCTTGCGGAACATTTCAACGCCGGTGCAGGTGGTTTTCGCGGTGTCGCGGATGCCGACGATTTCGATCTCGTCGCCAACGTTGATCACGCCACGCTCAACACGACCCGTAACAACGGTACCACGGCCCGAGATCGAGAACACGTCTTCGATCGGCATCAGGAACGGCTGGTCAACAGCGCGCTCAGGGGTGTCGATGTAGTCATCAACAGCCGCCATCAGTTCCTTGATCTTCTCTTCGCCGATTTCAGGGTTGTTGCCTTCCATCGCGGCCAGAGCCGAACCTGCAACGATCGGAATATCGTCGCCGGGGTAGTCGTAGCTGGACAGCAGTTCGCGGACTTCCATCTCAACCAGTTCCAGCAGCTCTTCGTCGTCGACCTGGTCAACTTTGTTCAGGAACACGACCATCTTCGGGATGCCAACCTGGCGGCCCAGCAGGATGTGCTCACGCGTCTGCGGCATCGGGCCGTCAGCGGCGTTCACAACCAGGATCGCGCCGTCCATCTGGGCAGCACCGGTGATCATGTTCTTGACGTAGTCGGCGTGGCCGGGGCAGTCGACATGCGCATAGTGACGCGCGTCGGTCTCGTATTCCACGTGGGCGGTCGAGATGGTGATGCCGCGCGCTTTCTCTTCCGGCGCACCGTCAATCTGGTCATACGCTTTGAAGTCACCGAAATACTTGGTGATTGCTGCGGTCAGCGTCGTTTTACCATGGTCAACGTGGCCAATCGTGCCGATGTTGACGTGCGGTTTTGTACGCTCAAACTTTTCCTTTGCCAT
>NZ_JBQFOY010000056.1:0-1278 GCF_056533985.1 Ruegeria sp. E8 | reverse complement strand
AGTCAGGATCACACCCCAGATGATGCGGTGCTTGATGCCGGTTTCCTGGCTGCCACCGGACATGATGGTGTTCATCACCAGAATACCCGAGCCCACCGTTTCTATTTCAACGTCCGTAAAGGGTTCGGGTATCGACATATTGGGGGGCCTCCGAGTTGTTCATTGGTTAGCTCACGCGGCGCAGTTTTTCCTCGTTGGGCGCGACACCAAAGTGTTTCCGATAAATTCTTGAGAAATGCCCCTGGCTGCTAAAGCCTGTCGCGACAGCAACATCAATCGTGCGCATATTGGTCTGTTGCAACAGCGCACGCGCGTTTTCCAGACGGAGTTTCATGTAAAACTCCCGGGGGCTTTGCTGGAAATTCTTGGCAAACAGCCGCTCAAGCTGCCGCGTGGACAGGCCGACACTTTCCGCGATGCGGGCCGGGCTGATCGGGTTTTCCAATTGCGACCGCATGGTTTCAACGGCCTGCGCCAGTTTGGGATGCCGCGTGCCAGAGCGGAAAAACTCGGACATGCGTTGATCGTATTTTTCGTTCCTCGGGCTGGAACAGACCAAGCGATCCGAGACCCATGACGCTGTCGAGACATCTGCGTCCTCGGACACGATCTGCAACATAAGATCGAGCGTCAAGATACCTCCGGCGCAGGTAAATCGCTTGGCGGTTTGACCGAAGATCTTGGATTCCACTTCCAGATCCAGACAGGTTTCGGAAATTGCCGCCGCGTATGACCAATGCACGGAAACGGATTCGTCCCGCAGCAATCCGGCCTTGGAAAGCGTGTACGCCCCGCTGCCGATCCCGCCGATCCGAACCCCTTTCCGGGCTTGCGTGCGCAGCCAGGACAGCACGGCAAGCGTGCTTGAGGTCTCGTATTCCTCACCATTCAACACCACGATCGTATCCCGGTGGGACAGATCCTTGAAGCTGCCGCCGCTGCGGAATTCAAGCCCGTTCGACGCAATGATCGGAGCACCGTTCTCGCTTACGATCGACCACTGGTAGTGCTTGATTCCGCTGAAACGGTTGGCCTCTTGCAATGCATCAATCGCGATGGCGAGGTCGCTGGCGATGAATGAGCGCAGCGGCAAGAAGACGAAGGAATTTGGCTCGGCCGCTTTCGCTTCGTCAGCCGATATCAAGCTGCGTCTCTGTTGGCTTAGTGCGCCGCGCTCAATCAATGTCACGCCCTCATGTTTGCGCCGTTGGCGTCGTAGGCAGGCGCGCCGAGGACTTCTGCGTCGTAGAACTCGCCCAGAATTTCGACTTGCAGCTT
>NZ_JBQFOY010000055.1:0-1307 GCF_056533985.1 Ruegeria sp. E8 | reverse complement strand
GGTGAAGGCAAGACCACCACCACCGTGGGTCTGGGCGACGGCCTGAACCGCATCGGCAAGAACGCGATGATCTGTATCCGCGAAGCCTCGCTTGGCCCGAACTTCGGCATGAAGGGCGGCGCTGCAGGTGGCGGTTACGCGCAGGTTGTTCCGATGGAAGAGATGAACCTGCACTTCACAGGTGACTTCCACGCGATCACTTCGGCACACTCGCTGCTGTCGGCCATGATCGACAACCACATCTACTGGGGCAACGAAGCTGAAATCGACGTACGCCGCGTTGCATGGCGTCGTGTGGTCGACATGAACGACCGCGCGCTGCGTCAGATCACTGCCTCGCTGGGCGGTGTGTCGAACGGCTTCCCGCGTGAAGCAGGCTTTGACATCACCGTGGCGTCGGAAGTTATGGCGATCCTGTGCCTGGCCAACGACCTGAAAGACCTGGAAAAGCGTCTGGGCGACATCATCGTTGCTTACCGCCGCGACAAAACTCCGGTTTACTGCCGTGACATCAAAGCCGAAGGCGCAATGACCGTTCTGTTGAAAGACGCGATGCAGCCGAACCTGGTGCAGACGCTGGAAAACAACCCGGCATTCGTCCACGGCGGCCCCTTCGCGAACATCGCGCATGGCTGTAACTCGGTCATCGCGACCAAGACCGCCCTGAAAGTTGCCGACTATGTCGTGACCGAAGCTGGCTTCGGTGCCGACCTGGGTGCCGAGAAGTTCATGAACATCAAGTGCCGCAAAGCCGGCATCGCACCTTCGGCAGTTGTTCTGGTTGCCACCGTGCGCGCGATGAAGATGAACGGCGGCGTTGCCAAGGCCGATCTGGGCGCGGAAAACGTCGACGCGGTTGTGAACGGTTGCGCCAACCTGGGCCGCCACATCGAGAACGTGAAGTCCTTCGGTGTTCCGGTTGTTGTCGCCATCAACCACTTCGTCACCGACACCGATGCCGAAGTTGACGCGGTCAAGAGCTACTGCGCCGATCACGGTGTGGAAGCGGTTCTGTCGCGTCACTGGGAACTGGGCTCGGAAGGCTCGGGGCCTCTGGCCGAGAAAGTTGTCGAAATCGTTGAAGGTGGCACCGCGAACTTCTCGCCGATCTATCCTGACGATATGCCGCTGTTCGAGAAGGTCGAAACCATCGCCAAGCGCATCTACCGCGCCGACGAAGTTCTGGCCGACGCAAAAATCCGCAACCAGCTGCACGAGTGGGAAGCAGCGGGCTATGGCAACCTGCCGGTCTGCATGGCAAAGACCCAGTACTCGTTCTCGACCGATCCGTCCCTGCGCGGCGCGCC
>NZ_JBQFOY010000054.1:0-1532 GCF_056533985.1 Ruegeria sp. E8 | reverse complement strand
CCGTCAACCGCGTCGACAACGCTTACGGAGACCGAAACCTAATCTGCACATGCCCACCAATGTCAGACTACGAAGAAGCCGCTGAGTAGAGCCTAGGGCCATCAATCCATTTCATGTCCTGACGGATTGAAAACAAAAAGGGCAGCGCCGGTCAGGCGCTGCTTCTGACCAAGTCGATGGAGGAACAATGAAACACTATGTCCTCGCAAATGATCCTGCCAACCCGGAAAAAACGGCGCCTGAGGCATCGGAGAGATTGAAGCACATCGATGTCATCCTCAGCGATCAGCGGGCTTTGGCGTCGGCTGAAATCGTCGTTGAATTCTTTCAGGCTTTGAACAACCTGATCGAAGATTGCTGTTACGTGGTCAATCTGCGGGTGTCCGGCAATGGGGCTGTCGGAGGACCCCTTTATTGGGCCGGTCGCACCGCGATTTTCTGGGGGGACCTGGAGAAGAATTGGGATGTCGCCGGTGCGCGAAGAACCTGGTTATCACAAATCCTCAACCTGTCTCCGAGGTCTGTTCTTGTCGGCGGTGCTGTCCTTCTGCTGGCTCAATTGGGCAGAGCTGGTCGAAGTACTGCTGCGGTACATCCTAATTTTGCGGCTGCCGCGCTGGAAAGCGGGTTGGAAAGCTGTGGCACAGGAACCTATCTGGCCTCGGATGGGCGCCCTCACAGCGCGACCAGCAGATTAAGCGCACTTCGGCTGCTGTCTGAATTTGTTTCGAGCGATCATGGGGAACATATCGCCGAGTCGCTACGCAGTTATATTGGCCTGACGGAACCTGCACAGAAACATGTAAGCAGGCTTGCCGACCGGTTGGTTCATCGTGCCAGGGGTGATCTTTTGGTCGTGCGCACCCTGGAGGCGATGCAGGAGAACATCGAAGATCCTTTGGCGATTTCCGATCTTTCCCGTGCACTCAAAACCTCAACGCGCCAGTTGCAGCGACGGTTCCTGAACAAAACGGGGGAAAAGCTTCTTTCGACATACAAAGAACTGCGATTGGAGCGCGCGCAAAACCTGTTGCAGTTCACGAACATGTCGCAGATCGAAATCTCGGCGGCCACCGGGTTTTCGTCAACTGTCGCCTTGAAGCGCGCGTTTCAGCGCAGCTATGAAACTAGCCCGGAAGACGTGCGAAACAGGCGGTTTCTGGGCTCGATCTCAACGGAAAGCAATTAGTGTTTTCAGGGCTTCGATCAGGATGAAATCGCGTGGGCAGGACGCCCACGCAACTTTTGTTTGGTTTAGGCCGCTGCGATCTGACGCGCCTTTTCCACCATCACTTCCGCCTGCCGGATCGAAGCATAGTCAATCAGACGGCCGTCCAGCGAAACGGCGCCTTTACCGGCGGCTTCGGCTTCGGCCATGGCTTCGAGGATGCGCTGTGCCTTGGTCACTTCGGCCTCGCCGGGCGACATGACTTCGTTTGCAAGCGCGATCTGGCTTGGATGAATCGCCCATTTACCCTCACAGCCCAGTACCGCCGCGCGTTTTGCAGCCGCTTTGTAGCCATCGGGATCCT
>NZ_JBQFOY010000053.1:0-1722 GCF_056533985.1 Ruegeria sp. E8 | reverse complement strand
ACCGATGAAGATGACGACAGAAGAGGCCTTTGTTAAGACGCTGCAGATGCATGGTATCAAGCATGCGTTTGGCATTATTGGGTCTGCGATGATGCCGATTTCGGATATTTTCCCTGCTGCTGGGATAACGTTCTGGGATTGTGCGCATGAATGTTCCGGCGGGATGATGGCGGACGGGTATACGCGTGCGACCGGCGAGATGTCGATCATGATCGCGCAGAACGGCCCTGGCATCACCAACTTTGTGACGGCTGTGAAGACGGCGTACTGGAACCACACCCCGGTTCTTCTGATCACGCCGCAGGCGGCGAACAAGACGATCGGTCAGGGCGGCTTCCAGGAGATGGAGCAGATGAACCTGTTTGCCGATTGTGTGGCCTATCAGGAAGAGCTGCGCGATCCGTCCCGTGTGGCTGAGGTTCTGAACCGTGTGATCATGCAGGCCAAGCGGGCCTCGGCTCCGGCGCAGATGAACATTCCGCGCGACATGTGGACCCAGGTTGTGGATATCGAGCTGCCCAAGATCGTCGATTTCGAGCGCCCCTCGGGCGGGGCGGGCGCGGTATCCGAAGCGGCCAAGCTGCTGTCGGGCGCGAAGAACCCGGTGATCCTGAACGGCGCCGGTGTGGTTCTGTCGAAGGGCGGTATCGCGGCGTCTCAGGCCTTGGCCGAGCGTCTGGATGCGCCGGTCTGCGTGGGCTATCAGCACAACGACGCCTTCCCGGGCAACCACCCGCTGTTTGCCGGTCCGCTGGGCTATAACGGCTCGAAAGCGGGGATGGAGCTGATCAGCCAGGCGGATGTGGTGCTGTGCCTTGGCACCCGTCTGAACCCGTTCTCGACGCTGCCGGGCTATGGCATCAACTACTGGCCGACAGATGCGCAGATCATTCAGGTCGACATCAACCCCGACCGGATCGGCCTGACCAAGGACGTGACCGTGGGCATCGTGGGCGACGCGGCGCTGGTGGCGAACGGCATTCTGGAGCAGCTGGCCGATGATGCCGGCGATGCGGGCCGCACCGAGCGCAAGGCGAAGATCGCGCAGACCAAATCGGCCTGGGCGCAGGAGCTGAGCTCGCTGACGCATGAGAATGACGATCCCGGCACCACCTGGAACGAGCGTGCCCGTGCCGCCAAGCCGGACTGGATGAGCCCGCGCATGGCATGGCGCGCGATCCAGCAGGCACTGCCGCGCGAGGCGATCATCTCGTCCGATATCGGCAACAACTGCGCCATCGGCAACGCCTATCCGTCGTTCGACGAGGGCCGCAAATACCTGGCGCCGGGCCTGTTCGGTCCCTGTGGCTATGGTCTGCCCTCCATCATCGGCGCCAAGATCGGCTGCCCGGATGTGCCGGTTGTGGGCTTTGCCGGTGACGGTGCCTTCGGCATCTCGGTGAACGAGCTGACCGCGATCGGCCGCGAGGAATGGCCCGCCGTGACCCAGATCGTGTTCCGCAACTATCAGTGGGGCGCGGAGAAGCGCAACTCGACCCTGTGGTTCGACGACAACTTCGTCGGCACCGAGCTGGACGAGCAGGTGTCTTATGCCGCCATCGCCAAGGCCTGCGGCCTGAAGGGCGTGGTTGCCCGCACCCAGGACGAGCTGACGGCAGCGCTGAACCAGGCGATCATCGACCAGAAGAACGGCGTGACCACGCTGATCGAGGCGCTGATCAACCAGGAGCTGGGCGACCCGTTCCGCCGCGACGCGATGAA
>NZ_JBQFOY010000052.1:0-1764 GCF_056533985.1 Ruegeria sp. E8 | reverse complement strand
CAGCGCAAAGCAGACATTTCCGGCAGGGCTTTGCAATTTTGGAAAGTCAAAAATGCAAGAACTCGAAAAACTCTGATGCTTGAAATCACTTAGCTAGTGCTTCAGATATGCGTTCAACCAAAGCCTTCTGAACAACGGCAAACCTTGGGGTATGCGCGATTTCTTCTAACGTCGCGACCCACAGCGGAACTTCGATCTTAGGATGCACGTCCTGTGACCGTTTAAGGCGGGTATCCACGTCGCCAAAAAAAGAAGGCAGAAAGGTCTTACCCGCTCCCGAGGCGGCCATCTGCTGTAGCACCAGAAAACTGTCTGCTCCATTGGTCATTTCGTCAGAGTCCACATTCTCCGCTAGCCATTTAGCAGGTAGGGAACGGCTCAATGCTCCGTCAAGCCTCATCCACTTGCGATTGGGGAAACCATCGTCAAAGACGCCGAAGGACAACGTTCCTGCACGCTCTCCGATTAGCCCATCTCCGAGCTTTACCGATGGCCGCACGGCAATGTCTGCACTCAACCGCGATAAATCATGGTGGCTGTTTCCGCTTAGCAAAGTCAGTTTCAGGCCGGGGTAGAGGAGTGAGATTTCGTTGAGAATTCTAGGGAGAACAATCTGACAAAGACTATCGGTCGATGTAATGCGCACGTGACCCATTGGGGAACGATTTGCCCCGACAACCGCGCGCTCTACCGAAAACACCGCTTCTTCAACGCTTTCCATAGCTGAAAAGATCGCACTGGCTTCGGGGAGAACGGAATATCCTGACGAACTTTTCTGGAAAATCACGCAACCATTGCGCTCTTCGAATGCGGCCACCCTGCGCAAGACTGTGGCATGCGTGACGCCCATCGCCGCCGCCGCCGCGTTCAACGAACCGTATTTGCTTACGGCTAGTGCGTACCGAATGTCATCCCAGTTTTCATTGTTCATAAATTAACAAGTGACGACCAATAACAAACAATTACAAGAAAATTCGTTCAAGCTAACATTCGGGGCATTGAACAAGGAGACACATCATGATGAAGAAGTTCTCAATCTTCGCGGCAGGTCTTTTGTCATTGGTCGCCATTGGCACAGCCATCGCCCACGAAAGTGAAAACCCGGCTGTGAAAGCTCGAACCTCAATCATGCAGCTCTATGCCTTCAATCTTGGTACACTTGGCGGCATGGCCAAAGGCGAGGTGGACTATGATGCCGAGACCGCAACACGGGCTGCAAACAACCTTGTGGTTTTAACGCAGATCGACCAATCCGCGATGTGGCCCCAAGGATCTGACAATGTGTCCGATCCGTCCACCCGAGCGCTACCTGCGATCTGGGAAAACTTCCCTGACGTTGGTACGAAAGGGCAGGCCATGGCAGACGCCGCTGCTGCGATGCAGGCAGCAGCTGGCCAAGATGTTGATGCCCTGAAAGCGGCTATGGGCGATCTGGGTGGAAGCTGTTCAGCATGTCACAAAGCGTACAGAGCACCGAAAGACTAAATGGTGGAAAGCTGTGAAGCGGTTTTTCCTTTTCACCGCTTTCGTTGCACTTGTGGTTGGGTCGGCCGGTTTGGTGCTGACCCGTCCACAAAGAATGGATCAGTCTCAACTCGACAATTTGAACCCAAATCTCGCCCGAGGTGAAATCGTGTTCCACGCTGCAGGATGCGCATCCTGTCATGCAGCACAGGATGCGGTTGGTGAAGACAAGCTCATGCTTTCCGGTGGTCGCCGGTTTGAGACGGAATTCGGCACATTCATTGCCCCCAACATTTCCAG
>NZ_JBQFOY010000051.1:0-2611 GCF_056533985.1 Ruegeria sp. E8 | reverse complement strand
GCCGCAATCACCTCATACAGACTGGCGTGATCCCGGAACGCCCCGTTCAACGCAATCGCACCGCCATCGGTAATCGCACCAAAAAACGTCTCGCCAGAAGCGGTAAAAGTTGCAAAGCGCATCAGGCCTCCTTGGCGGGGTCGATCCCGCCCATGCACAGGTATTTGAGTTCCATGAAGTCATCCAGCCCATAGCGCGAACCCTCGCGTCCCAGACCGGACATTTTGACGCCGCCAAACGGGGCCTCGGCGGTTGAGATCAGGCCGGTATTGATCCCGACCATGCCATATTCCAGCGCCTCGGATACCCGCCAGACCCGCGCCAGATCGCGGGAGAAGAAATAGGAGGCAAGACCGAATTCGGTATCGTTCGCTTCCGCGATGACCTCATCTTCGGTCTCAAACCGGAACAGGGGTGCGACGGGGCCAAAGGTTTCTTCCGTAGCCACTGCCATATCTCCGGTCACGCCGGTCAGGATGGTGGGTTCGAAGAACGTGCCACCAAGCGCGTGGGGCTTGCCACCAAGGGTGACGGTCGCACCTTTCGAGGTGGCGTCGGTGACATGTTCGGTCACCTTGTCAACGGCGGCCTGATCGATCAGCGGGCCGAAGATGATGCCCTCGTCGAACCCGTTGCCGGTAGGCAGACTGGCCACCCTGGCCGCCAGTTTTTCCGCGAAGGCATCGTAAACACCGGCCTGCACATAGAGTCGGTTGGCGCAGACGCAGGTTTGGCCGTTGTTGCGGAACTTGGCGATCACTGCGCCCTCGACGGCGGCATCCAGATCGGCGTCGTCGAACACGATGAAGGGCGCGTTGCCACCCAGCTCCAGCCCCAGTTTCTTGATCGTCGGCGCACATTGAGCATAAAGCATGGCGCCGATCTCGGTCGAACCGGTAAAGGTCAGTTTCTGCACGATCGGGCTTGCGGTCATCTCGGCTCCGATGGCACGGGCCGAGCCCGTGATGACCGAGAACAGCCCAGCGGGCAACCCGGCGCGTTCGGCCAGAACCGCCAGCGCAATGGCCGAGAACGGCGTCTGGCTGGCGGGTTTCAATACCATTGAACAACCGGCGGCAAAGGCCGGACCGGCCTTGCGGGTGATCATTGCGTTCGGGAAGTTCCACGGCGTGATCGCCGCCACCACCCCGATGGGTTGCTTGAGGGTGATGATCCGCTTGTCAGGTGCGTGGCCGGGGGTCACATCGCCATAGGCGCGCCGCGCCTCTTCCGCGAACCACTCGATGAAGCTGGCGCCATAGGCGATCTCGCCTTTCGCCTCGGCCAGCGGCTTACCCTGCTCTGCGGTCAGAATAGCGCCCAGGTCGTCCTGGTTTTCCATCATCAGCTCATACCAGCAGCGCAGGATCTGGCTGCGGTCCTTCGCCGTACGGGCGGCCCAGCCTTTCTGCGCCAGCTGTGCCTCGGCAATCGCTTCGGCGGTCTCGGGTGCGCCCAGATTAGGAACGCGACCGATCAGGTCACCGGTGGCCGGGTTGGTCACGTCAATCGAGGCCCCAGCGGCGGCGATGTCAACCCATCTGGCCCCCACCCGGGCCGCTTCGACCAGCAAGGTGGGATCGTTGAGACGCAATTCTTTCATGCGATATCTTTCCTTACCCCGGTTTTAGACCGAGAAGTTGATATTTGCCTGACCCGTCCCGGAGCTTCCGAAATACGGGGTGTAAATGTCGATCTCGCCCTTGTAGCTGCCCCAGCCCAGGGCACCAAACAGCAAGGCGGTGTCATTCATGGCGCATTCGCCCGCGCATTTCTTGGCGTAATCGGGCAGCAGTTCCAGAAACTCCTCGAACCGGCCCTGCTCCCACAAATCCAGTACCCGCACGTCCATCTGTCGGTTGAACTCACCATTCACCGCGTTCAGACCATCAACCGAGCGTTCATTCGGTGTGAAGTCGTGGCTCAGCGATCCAGAGGCAAGAATGGACACGTTGCGGCCGGACCGACGGATGCCTTCGGCGATGGCCTCGCCCCAGACCCGGTTTTCCGCAATCGACGAGAACTGGTTGACCGCCACCGGCAGCACCCGTGCGTTTACCCCCTCATTGATGAAGTACATCGGTAGCAGCGTGCCATACTCCATGCCCATATCGGGATGCGAATGGCCCAGGGCACGCTCGCCGCGTTCCCGCAGAACATCAAGGATGGTTTCCCCCAGTTCGTTGTCCCCGCGATAGTCGAACTCCATATCCGCCAGCATATGGGGCAGTTCGTGGCTGATGAAACGGCCCTTGTGGTGCTCTTTCGTATTCAGATGGAAGCCCTGATTGGTGATCCAGTGCGTGTCAAAAATGACGAATGTATCAACCTTGCGGTCGATCGCGTCCTGACGCAGGCGCGCATAGCCATCGATGGCGGGTTGCCGGATGCCTTTATATTTCGGCATCGTATAGGACATCCAGATGCTGGGCACGTGCGTGATCTTGGCCGCTTGTACGATCTTTCCCATGATTGTCTCCTCTCCTATTTGCAATGCGCGCCTGCCAAACCAATCAGTTCACCGGGAAAATGACGTTTGTCTGACCTGTGCCGGAGCTTGGGAAGTATTCGGTGACGACTTTGCATTTTTTGTCATACGTGTCCCAGCCCA
>NZ_JBQFOY010000050.1:0-2688 GCF_056533985.1 Ruegeria sp. E8 | reverse complement strand
TCACTCATTCCATTTGAGTTTAAATTCTTCGCGGAAGGCGAAGCGTTCCAGATGCGCTTCGATCACCTTCTGCCAGCGGTTCAGGTCGCCGCGCGGGCTGACGGTGGCCAAAACCTCGAGCCGGTCGTCGGTCGCGGTCATTTCGATCCCTTCGCCGCTGTCAAACCTCACGGTGCCGTGGGTGGCGTCAAACGAGGCTTTGGCCTTGTGGGACCAGTGTTTGCAAAGCTGTTGCAGGTACTTGCTGCCTGCGGCGGTTTCGGCGCTGCCGGTCGCGGATTGGTCCGGCAACAGGCTCAACCCGGTTTTGGCCGCATTGCGCATTGCCTTTGCAAACAATGTCACGTCGATTTCGGTGGCCACGAAGGTCGCGCCCAGATCCAGGCATTTGCGCTGCATATCCGGGTCCATGGTCAGGATACCTGCGGCTTTACCGGCTGCGACGATCCGGGTTATCGCGTCCAGAACGGCCTCGACCACTTCGGGGTGGCCGGCATTTCCGATATGGCCCATATCGGCGGCCAGATCGGACGGGCCGACAAAGACCCCATCCACATCGGTGGCCAGAATATCGTCCAGCGCCGCTAACCCGGCCCGGTTTTCCACCTGAACCAGCAGGCAGATCTGGTCATCCGCCGTTTTCAGGTAATCCGGGATCGCCGCAAAGCGCGAGGCCCGCGCCAGCGCCGAACCGACGCCGCGCACCCCGTGCGGCGGGTAGTGCACCGCGCGTACCAGTTCGCGCGCCTGATCGCCGCTTTCGACCATCGGCACCAGCAAGGTCTGCACCCCGGCATCGAGATATTGCTTGATCATCCAGGTCTCGCCGATGGGCAGACGGGCGGCCGGCGCGCTGCCCGAGCCTTCGATCACCTGCACCTGTTCGAGGATCGAGCGCAGATCGTTCGGCGCGTGTTCTCCGTCGACCAGCAGCCAGTCGAACCCGGCAGTGGCGGCGATCTCGGCGGTATAGGCATTTGCCATGCCGATCCAGCAGCCGATCTGAGGCTGACCGGCTTCCAGCGCGGCCTTGAACGTGTTTCGGGGGGCGGGCATGGCGGGCTCCTTCAGGCGAAGTTGATGTCGACCGACCCGAACGGGCCGAAGTCCGCGTGGATGGCGGTGCCGTGCGGGCATTCCACCGGGCGGATGAAGCTGCCCGACAGGATCACGTGACCGGGCTCGATGCTCTGACCATATTGCGCCATGCGGCGGGCCAGCCAGACCACACTTTCGACCGGATCGTTCAAAACACCCGCTCCCAGACCGGTTTCCTCGATATCGCCATTGCGAAAGGTCAGCGCGCCGACCCAGCGCAGGTCGAACGCATCGACCGCGTGGCGCTGCGGCCCAAGCACGATGCCCGCGTTGGCGGCATTGTCGCTAATCGTGTCGAAGACGGTGCGGGCCTTGCCAGTCTCAGGGTCCAGTCGCTGAATCCGCGTGTCGAGGATTTCGATGGCCGGGGCCACGTAATCGGTGGCCGCGATGATATCGTCGCGGGTGACGTTTTCTCCGCCCACCGCGGATTTCATGACAAAGGCGATCTCGGCCTCGATCCGGGGCTGGATGAAGCGATCCGCGGGGACGGTGCCGCCGTGATCGAACAGCATGTCGTCGAACAGGATACCGCTGTCGGGAATGTCGATGTTCAGCGCATATTGCATCGCTTTCGAGGTCAGGCCGATTTTCCAACCGATCACCTTGCGACCCTGGGCGAGTTTGCCCTTCAACAGCGCGTTCTGCACCTCATAGGCGTCATCCATGCCGATATCGGGATGGCGCAGGCTGAGCAGACCGATCTGCTGGCGGCTGTGCTCGGCCTCGAGCAGGTCGGCGGCGGCGCGGGTGTGTTCTTCGGGGGTCATGTCCGCTCATCCTCGATGGTGTTGCGCAACGTGCCGAGGCCCGTGGCCGAAACCTCGACCACATCGCCGGGGGCCAGGTATTTGGGCGGATCGAACCGCGCGCCCGCGCCGGTCGGGGTGCCGGTTACGATGATGTCGCCCGGCTGCAGGGTCATGAAGGTCGAGATATATTCGATTTCGCGCCGGATCGGGAACATCATCCGGTTCAACGTGTCGTCCTGGCGCAGCTCGCCGTTGACATGGGTCTGGATGCGGGCGTCATCCAGCTGTGCGGCATCGGTGAACGGCACCAGCCAGGGGCCGATGGCACCGGAGTTGTCCCAGTTCTTGCCCTGCGTGACGTTGAACTTGGCGTGCCGCACCCAGTCGCGGATGGTGCCTTCGTTACACAGGGTCAGGGCGGCGATGTGATCATAGGCGTCGGCCTGGGTGATCCGGCGTCCGGTCTTGCCGATCACGATGGCCACTTCACCTTCATAATCCAGCGTGTGGTTTTCCGGCGGGCGGATCAGCGGCCGGTCATGGCCGGTGAAGCCGCTGGCAAAGCGCGGGAACAGCGACATGTATTGCGGCTGCGCGCTGCCATCTTTGTATTCCGCGTTACGGTCCGGAAAGTTCACACCGACACAAAGAATGCGGCGCACATCCGGCATCACCATCTCATAGGTGAATTCCGTATGGGTAACCGGTTGGCCCTCGGCGGCAGCGATCAATTGGTCAAAGGCACCGGCCGCAATCACCTCATACAGACTGGCGTGATCCCGGAACGCCCCGTTCAACGCAATCGCACCGCCATCGGTAATCGCACCAAAAAACGTCT
>NZ_JBQFOY010000049.1:0-2714 GCF_056533985.1 Ruegeria sp. E8 | reverse complement strand
GCCGCAATCACCTCATACAGACTGGCGTGATCCCGGAACGCCCCGTTCAACGCAATCGCACCGCCATCGGTAATCGCACCAAAAAACGTCTGCCCATCGGCAGAGAAGGTTGCGAATTTCATCTAAATGTCTCCCAAACCTCACGAATAACGTCTGCTGCCATCAGCACATCGTCGCGTGTTGTATCAAATTGCCCGACCTGAAAGCGGATGATCTTGCGACCATCGAACATGCCTTGTGTCAGATAGATCCGGCCATCGTCATTCAGCGCGTCGACCAACCGTTGCTGCATGGCATCGTCGCCCGGGCAGCGGAAAGAAAACAGGCTCAGGATCGGTCCCGTAGTGATCTCGAACCCGTCCATTGCGCCGATTTTCTCGGCAAGCGCACTGGCCCAGGTCACGTGGTTGCGGATGCGGCTCTGCAATCCCTCCAGACCGTATGAACGCAGCAGGAACCAGATTTTGAGCGCCCGGAAACGGCGTCCCAGAGGGATCGTCCATTCCGAATAATTCGTTACCTCTGCGCCGGTTGTTTTCAGGTATTCGGGCTCGATCTTCAGCGTATTGAGTTGTGGTGTCGCGTCCCGCAGAAACTGGATTGCACAATCGAACTGGGCACCCATCCATTTGTGCGGATTGAAGACGATACTGTCATAGCGGTCGGCCCCACGCCAAAGGGCGTCGCGGAACTCGGGGCAGATCATGGCAGATCCGGCCCAGGCGGCATCAAGATGAGTATACAGGTCGTGTTTCTGCGCGATATCCGCCACGGCGATCAGGTCATCACAGGCCCCGACACCGGTTCCCCCGGTGATGGCGATGATCCCGGCAGGAATGTTCCCTGCGGCAATGTCATTCTGAATCGCAGCCTCAAGCGCTTCGGGGTCAATTGCATAAGTCGAACCGTGAGTAGGCAGTATGACCAGATTGTCCTGACCGATACCTGCGACCCAGCAAGCCCGGTCAATGGACGAATGCACCTGATCCGAGCAGTAGATCCGCAATGCACCCTTGGTGTTCAGCCCCTCGCGGTTGCCGGTAAAGCCTGTGGCCCGTTCCCGCATGGTCAGAACCGCAGACAAGGTCGCCGAGGATGCGCTGTCCTGAATGACACCGGTCATGCCAGCAGGCAAACCAAGCGCCTGCCGCATCCAGTCGACCATGACGCCTTCGACCTCGGTTGCGGCGGGTGATGTTTGCCACAGCATGCATTGCGCAGCGATGGTGCTCACCAGCATCTCGGCCAGCATCGAGGGCGGTGCAGCGTTGGCCGGGAAATAGGCAAAGAACCTTGGGTGTTGCCAATGTGTGATGCCCGGCATCACGATCCGTTCGAAATCGGCCATGATGGCGTCCATCGGCTCACCTTGTACCGGCGGTGCGGCTTCAAGCTGAGCCGCAATTTCACCCGGTGCGGTCTGCGCGCGTACCGGGCGATCCGCTATGGTCCTGTGATAATCGGCAGCCCATTTCGAAATATGCTGCCCCCAGTGCGAAAACGCGTCCCAATCCATGGATCAACCTCATTTTCTGTGTTTTTTTGCCCAAATACAGTTATTTAAGCCTCAAGTCATTGCCTGTGCCAACCCGTGCGCGAGAAACGGTTCAGGTTTGATTTTCTCTACGGTGCTATAATCGGCGACGCGTCGAGATCCGAGTGTTTCTGGGCGACGCCCACAAAAGGTGTGCCGTGCTCAAACCAGCTCTTGGGGGCGGGCGCACCCCAAAGTGTCTGGCGCTGAGGGTCTTTGAGATCCCATTTGATTGGCTCCAGATCAGGGTCGACAGTCTGGTAGTCCGAGCAGTAAATCTCGATCCGGTGGCCATCTGGATCCAAGATGTACAAAAAGAACGCATTCGAAATACCGTGCCGCCCCGGCCCACGCTCGATATTGTCCACGTAACCGGTCGTCGACATCAGATCGAGCAGGTCGATGATGTTGAGTGGTGTCGGCACCCAGAAGGCGACATGGTGCATGCGCGGCCCGGTCCCATTGGTGAAGGCCATGTCATGAACACCGCCTTTGCGGTGCAGCCACGCGGCCCACAAACGTTTGCTGTCTTCGTCTTCGGTGTACTCTGTCACCCGAAAGCCGAAATCGCTGTAGAACGCCACGCTGTCATCGACGTTGGTCGAAAAGCAGTTGAAGTGATCAATGCGCAACGGCTTGACCCCGCGATAGAGCGCGTATTTCTGATGGATCGGCTCCAACCGATCCATCTTGTGATAGAACTCCAGCGGAATTCCCATGTTGTCCGACGTCAGCAACGTGCGCCCCTGATAGGATCGCTCAACCCACTCGGTCGGCCGACCTTTGGACTTAAAATACTCCGCAGCCCGGTCCAGATCCTCTTCATCGAAGGTCTTGAACCCCATCACCTCGACCGTGCCCGGCTGATCGGATTTCTGCAGGATCACACAATGGTGTCCCCGTTCCTCCATCGCGCGCAAATAGACGTGGCTGTCCGTTTCGTCCGACACCTGAAGACCCAGTATCTCAGAGTAGAACTTGCGGGACGCCGCAAGGTCGCTGACATTCAGACAGACATGGCTCAGGCGAATAGTGTTGAAGTTGGGATACAGATTGGGGGATGGGACGGGCATTGGAACCTCCTGTTATACCGGGAAAATGACGTTTGTCTGACCTGTGCCGGAGCTTGGGAAGTATTCGGTGACGACTTTGCATTTTTTGTCATACGTGTCCCAGCCCA
>NZ_JBQFOY010000048.1:0-3368 GCF_056533985.1 Ruegeria sp. E8 | reverse complement strand
ACGCCCTCATGTTTGCGCCGTTGGCGTCGTAGGCAGGCGCGCCGAGGACTTCTGCGTCGTAGAACTCGCCCAGAATTTCGACTTGCAGCTTGGTTCCTGGTGCGGCGCTTTCGGATGTGACGTAGCCCATGGCCATGGATTTGCCGACGCGGTGGCCGTAGCCGCCCGAGGAGACATAGCCGACCGCTTCGCCGTCTTTCAGGATCGCCTCGTCGTTGGAGACGTCGATGCCGTCCACGTCGATGGTCATGGTGACCAGTTTGCGGGCAACGCCGTCTTCGCGGAACTTCAGCGTGGCCTCCTTGCCGACAAAGTCCTTGTTCCAGTTGATGAAGACGTCCATGCCGGATTCGACCGCGTTGAAGTCGGGGCGGAAGTCGGTGGTCCAGACGCCCCAGCCTTTTTCCAGACGCAGCGACATCAGCGCGCGGGCGCCATACCAGCGATAGCCCAGATCGGCCCCGGCTTCTTCGATCGCCTCGGCCAGACGCAGCAGGTACATCGGCTTGCAGTAGATCTCGAAGCCCAGCTCGCCCGAGAACGAGATCCGGTTCAGGATCACCGGCACGCCGCCGACGAAGGTCTGGCGCAGATCGCGGAACCTGAAGGCCTCTGCCGAGACGTCGTCGCGGGTGATGCGGGCCAGCAGGTCGCGCGCTTTCGGACCCGACAGCGCGATCCCGTGCCAGTCGTCCGAGACATTGGCATAGCTCACATCGGCGGGCAGGTCCTTTTCGAACCAGCGGCGATGCGCGTCCTGCATGGCACCCGAGCCGAACAGCATGAAGTGCTCTTCACCCAGGCAGGCCACGGTCAGGTCCCCGTAAAGGCGGCCCTTTTCGGTCAGCATCGGGGTCAGCGCCAGACGGCCCTGTTTCGGTACGTAACCGGCCAGAGTGCGGTTCAGGTATTCCCGCGCGCCCGCGCCCTTGAACTCGTGCTTGGCGAAGTTGGCGATCTCGATGCCGCCCACCGCTTCCTGCACGGCTTTCACCTCGCGCGCGACATAGTCGTGACTGCGGTTGCGCTCGAAAGTGGGTGTTTCATGGGCGTCTTCGGCGTTGTTGGCGAACCACAGCGCGTTTTCCAGACCAAAGCTCTGACCCATCACCGCGCCTTTTTCGACCAGCCGGTCATAAAGCGCGGTGGTTTTCTGCATCCGGCCCTTGGGCAGCGTTTCGTTCGGGAAGGTCATCACGAAGCGGCGCTCGTAGTTCTCCGAGGACTTGATGGTGCCCCAGTCCGGCGTCGCGAATTCACCAAAGCGGGCTACATCCATTGCCCAGACGTCGATCGAAGGCTCGCCGTCGATCATCCACTCGGCCATGGTCAGGCCAACACCGCCGCCCTGGCAGAAGCCCGCCATGACGCCCACGGCGACCCAGTAGTTCTTCATGCCCGGAACCGGGCCGATCATCGGGTTGCCGTCGGGGCCGAAGGTGAACGGGCCGTTGATGGTGTCCTTGATGCCGGACTCGCCGATGGCCGGAATACGCTCGAACGACATTTCCAGACGGTCGGCGATGCGGTCCAGATCGGGCTGCAGCAGCTCGTGACCGAAGTCCCACGGCGTGCCGTCGACCTTCCACGGGGTCGATTTCGGTTCATAGGTGCCCAGCAGCATGCCGTGACGTTCCTGACGGAAGTAGATGTTGGCCTCATAGTCGATGCCCGCGGGCAGACGACCGGCTTCGCCCATGCTTTCCATCCGATCCTTGATCAGCGGGATCGCGTCGGTGATCAGATAGTGGTGCTCCATCGGTTGCACCGGCAGGTGGATGCCGGACATATGGCCCACTTCGCGCGCCCAGAGACCGCCGCAGTTCACAACCTGCTCGGCGTTGATGACGCCTTTGGGGGTGGTCAGATCCCAGCTGCCATCGGGGCGCTGGCGCATCGACGTCACGCCGCAATGGGTGAAGTACTGCGCGCCGTGGTGACGGGCCGATTTGGCGAAGGCATAGGTGGCGCCCGAGGGGTCGACGTCACCGTCCTGCTCATCCCAGAGGGCGGCGTGGTAGTGCTTGGGGTCGATCAGCGGGTGACGCTCGGCCAGTTCCTGCGGGCTGATGAACTCCTGATGCAGGCCCATGTAGCGGGCTTTCGAGCGCTCGCGCTTGAGGTAGTCGTACCATTCCTTGGTCGAGGCGGCGTAGAAGCCGCCGGTGATGTGCATGCCGACGGAATGGCCCGAGGTTTCCTCGATCTCCTTGTACAGATCGATGGTATAGCTCTGCAGGCGCGAGATGTTGGGGTCCGAGCTGATCGTGTGGATCTGACCCGCCGCGTGCCAGGACGAACCGGAGGTCAGCTCGTCACGCTCCAGCAGGACAACGTCTTTCCAGCCGAACTTGGCCAGGTGGAACAGGATCGAACAGCCGACGACCCCGCCGCCGATCACCACGACCTTGGCGTGGGAGGGGAGCTGCTTGCCGCCGGTGCTTTCTTCTTTTTGAATTTCAGGCATTTCGTTTTCCAGTTTCGAATGGGGTGTCGGGGCCGGGGGAAGGGGGCTGTCTGCCCCCTCTTGAGCCTGCGGCTCAATTCACCCCCGAGGATATTTCGGGCCAGATGAAGGGATCGCCTGTTCAGTACCAGGCGTCCGGGATCTCCTCTTTCCGGCGCGCTACGTACGCGGCCAGCTCTTCTTTCTTTGCCTCATCCATTGCGGGCGGCTGATATTCGTTCAGCATCTGGTTCCAGCGTTCAAAGGCGCGGCGGCGCATGTCCTTTGATCCACCCTCTTCCCAGCTTTCAACATTCTCACTATCGCTAAGCTTGGGCTCATAGAAAGCGGTCTGGTAGTTGCGCATGGTGTGCGCGCAGCCGAGGAAGTGACCTCCGGCCTCAACCTCTCCGTAAGCGTCGCGGGCAAAGGCGTCCTCGCTGGTGTCCAGACCCTGGCTCAGGACCTTCTGGTAGGAGCCCAGTCGGTCGGCATCCATGATCAGCTTTTCAAAGCCGGTGCACAGGCCGCCTTCGAGCCAGCCTGCCGAATGCAGCACGAAGTTCGCCCCGGCCAGCATGGTCGAATGCATCGAGTCGGCGGATTCGTAAGCCGCCTGCGCATCCTCGATCTTGGACGCGGTCAGCGAGCCGCCACAGCGCAACGGCAGCCCGGCGCGGCGGGCCAGCTGGCCGATGGCGTAGTTCGAGATCACCGGCTCGGGCATACCGAAGGTCGGCGCGCCCGACTTCAGCGACATCGAGGACAGGAAGTTGCCCAGAACAAATGGCGCGCCGGGGCGCAGCAGCTGCACATAGGCGCAGACCATCATCGCCTCGGCCATCGCCTGGGCGACGCTGGCGGCGGTGCTGACCGGACCCATCGCGCCGGACAGGATGAACGGCACCACGATCATGCCCTG
>NZ_JBQFOY010000047.1:0-3404 GCF_056533985.1 Ruegeria sp. E8 | reverse complement strand
TCACACCTTTATGGCCTGTAATTCTTCGAGGAGGTCCAGCAACTGATCCAGTTTTTCCCGGCCCATCTGCGCTTCGATATTGTTGGAGATGGCCAATGAGGTGGCGAGGTTGGTCTCCAGGATCAGACGGCCGGCATCGGTGATCTTGACCATGGTGCGGCGTTTGTCTTCGCTGTCCTGGCGGCGGGCGATCTGGCCATCGGCCTCCATCGTGCGCAGAATGCGGGTGACGCTGGGCAGCAGCAGGCAGGCCTCATGGGCGATGGTGCTTTGCTCGACTTCACCCAGCTCGTCCAGAACGCGCAGGATGCGCCACTTCTGTTCGGTCAGGGGAATGCCCTGCAACATGTCGCGGACCGGTGCCATGACGGTTTCCCGGGCGCGCAAAAGCGCGATTGGCAGGGATCGGGCGGTGCTTTTGATGTGGCTTTGAGTGTTCATGCGGCCTTCTATGCCGCCGATTTGGAAATTGCAAAGATTAACAAGGCAAGTTCTTGACAGTGCGCACATGCATTACTAAACATGTTAATTAATAGGGAGAGGAATCATGCCGCATTTCCACGTCGAATATTCCGGGAATCTGGAAGACAGGATCGACATGGGTGGTTTGTGCGAATGCATCCGCTCGACGGCGGCGGGGATCGAAACCTTTCCGATGCCGGGCATTCGCGTTCGCGCCACGCGGGTCGATCATTATGCCATCGCCGACGGCAACCCGGCGCACGGCTTCGTCGATATCTCGATCCGCCTGCGGGCGGGGCGGCCCGACGACGTAAAGCAGGATGCGGCGCAGCTGATTTTCGACGCCGTCAAAGCCTATCTGGCCCCGGCCTTCTCACGGTATTCCATCGCACTGTCGCTTGAGATGCGCGACATCGACCCCGACCTTTCGCCCAAAACCGGCACGATCAGAGATCATCTCGGCCGGGATCATCTGGCGGCGACCACGCAGGAGAACTGACTCATGAGCGCACTGGACACAAATATCGAAAAGCTGGCTGGTTTTCTGGCCCGGTTCAAGGGCACCGGCATCAAGAACCGCATCGCGGGCGAGGACCGGGACGGTGCTGCCGGAGTGTTTCAATCGACCTCGCCGGTGGACAAATCGGTGATCTGCGACGTGGCGCATGGCACGGCTGCGGATATCGATGCCGCGGCACAGGCTGCGCATGCGGCTTTTGCCGACTGGCGTGACCTGCCCGCCACCGAGCGCCGCCGCATCCTGCTGAACGTGGCCGACGCGATCGAAGCACGGGCGGAAGAGATCGCCCTGTGCGAATGCTGGGATACCGGTCAGACCCTGCGCTTCATGTCGAAAGCGGCGCTGCGCGGTGCCGAAAACTTCCGCTTTTTCGCCGATCAGGTGGTTCAGGCGCGCGACGGGCAGCACCTGAAATCGCCGACGCTGATGAATGTCACAACCCGGGTGCCACTGGGCCCGGTTGGCGTGATCACACCGTGGAACACGCCCTTCATGCTGTCGACCTGGAAGATCGCCCCGGCGCTGGCCGCCGGTTGCACCGTGGTGCACAAACCGGCCGAGGATTCGCCCCTGACCGCCCGCCTGCTTGTGGAAATCGCCGAAGGGGCGGGCCTGCCCAAAGGCGTGCTGAACACCGTAAACGGGTTCGGCCCTGACGCTGGTAAGGCGCTGTGCGAGCATCCGCTGATCAAGGCCATCGCCTTTGTTGGCGAAAGCCGCACCGGCAGCCTGATCGTGAAGCAGGGCGCCGACACGCATAAGCGCAACCATCTGGAACTGGGCGGCAAGAACCCGGTGATCGTGTTCGACGACGCCGATCTGGACCGCGCGCTGGATGCGGTGATCTTCATGATCTACTCGATCAACGGTGAGCGCTGCACCTCGTCCTCGCGCCTGCTGGTCCAGGACACGATCAAGGAAGAGTTCGAGGCCAGGCTGGTTGAGCGTGTGAACAACATCAAGGTCGGTCACCCGCTGGACCCGGCGACCGAAATCGGCCCGCTGGTCACCGAAGAGCACTACAACAAGGTCACCAGCTATTTCGACATCGCCAAAGAGGACGGCGCGACCGTGGCTGCCGGGGGCGTGAAAGTCGGTGACGAAGGGTATTTCGTGCGCCCGACGCTGTTCACCAACGCCAATAACGACATGCGCATCGCGCGCGAAGAGATCTTTGGCCCGGTTCTGACCGCGATCCCCTTCTCGACCGAGGAAGAGGCGCTGCGGATCGCCAACGACACGCCCTATGGTCTGACCGGCTATGTCTGGACCAATGACCTGACCCGCGCCCTGCGCTTTACCGACAAGCTTGAGGCCGGGATGATCTGGGTAAACTCGGAAAACGTCCGTCACCTGCCCACGCCATTCGGCGGGGTCAAAGCCTCGGGCATCGGGCGCGACGGCGGCGACTGGAGCTTTGAATTCTACATGGAGCAGAAACATATCGGCTTTGCCACCGGTCAGCACAAGATCATGCAATTGGGCAAATAAACCGAAGCATCGCCGGCCCTGTGCAGGGCTGGCCCCAACCGAACCTGGAAACGCGCGCTTACTTCAACCTCCAGGAGGAGATAATGGGAGAAATCGTTCTCGCGGCCAAAATGACCCATGTGCCGACCATGCTCATGTCCGAGCAGGACGGCCCCGTAAAGGGCGCGCGTCAAAACGCGATTGACGGACACCGCGAAATCGCTCGGCGCGCCAAGGAGCTGGGTGCCGATACGGTGGTGATCTGCGACACGCATTGGGTCGTCAACGCCGGTTTCCACATCAACGCGAACAAGCATTTCGAGGGTCTGTTCACCTCGAATGAATTCCCGCAATTCATCAAGGACCTGCCGTACGAATATGACGGCGACCCGGCGCTTGGCGATGCCATTGCCGATATTGCCTCGAAAAAGGGTGTGCACACGCTCAGCCATCAGGTGGACAGCCTCGAGCTGGAATACGGCACCCTTGTTCCGATGCGCTTCATGAGCCGCGAGGCCGAATTCAAAGTGGTCTCGATTGCCGCCTGGTGCACTGTTCACAGCCATGATGAAAGCCGCCTTGTCGGCGAAGCCATCCGCGAGGCGGTCGAGGCCAGCGACAAGAAAGTGCTTCTGGTCGCGTCCGGGTCGCTCAGCCACAAAATCTGGCCAAACAAGGATTATGCCGCAAACAATGGTACCTTCACCATCAGTTCGGAATTCAATCGCCAAGTAGACCTGCATGTTCTGGACATGTGGCAAGCCGGAGACCATGCAACATTCCTGAACATGCTCGGCGAATACGCCAATTTCTGCTGCGGAGAAGGCTCGATGCATGACACCGCCATGCTCTACGGCGCCCTGGGCTGGGACACGTATGACAAAAAATGCAAAGTCGTCACCGAATACTTCCCAAGCTCCGGCACAGGTCAGACAAACGTCATTTTCCCGGT
>NZ_JBQFOY010000046.1:0-3584 GCF_056533985.1 Ruegeria sp. E8 | reverse complement strand
CCACGTATTTCCGACAGACATAATTTTTGGAGGCCCGTTATGAATTCGCATTCGTCCGTTCACCCGCAACTCGTCGGCGCGCGTCGCGCACTCCGCGGCAACCTGATCGCCACTGGCGTGTTCAGCGGTGCCGTGAACCTGCTGATGCTGACCGGCCCGATTTTCATGCTTCAGATCTATGACCGCGTCATGTCAAGCCAGAGCGTAAATACGCTCGTGGCCCTCGGTACGCTTGTCGCCGGTCTGTATCTTTTCATGGCCCTGATCGACGGTGCACGCACCCGTGTTCTTGTCGCCATGGGGCATCGCTTCGAACAAAGGCTTTCAAAAACAGCGTTCGACTGCACGCTGGCAGAACCCTCGCTTCATCGTACAGCTGGCAACCCGGCGGCGGCCATACAGGACGTCGAAAAAATCCGTGGCTTCCTGTCCGGTCAGGGTGCTGGTGCGCTGTTTGATCTGCCCTGGATCCCGGTCTATCTGGGTCTGGTCTTTGCCATGCACTTCTGGCTCGGCCTGGTTGGCGTCATTGGTGCAATCGCCTTGCTTGTGATCGCTGTCGTAACCGACATCAAGGTGCGCGCTGCAGCCTGCGTCCAGGCCCAACATTCTGGCAAACGCAGCCGTTTGGCCGAAGCAAGTCGTCGCAATTCCGAGATGGTGCGCGCCATGGGCATGCAGGCCAATCTTGGCAAATCCTGGCAGGACATCAATGACCTTCACCTGGGCGCGAGCGCCAAGGCGGCCAATACTGTTGGTGTGTCGGGCAGCTTCACCAAGGTATTCCGTCTGGCCCTTCAGTCCGGTGTGCTTGCGGTCGCGGCCTATCTGGCCATCCACGGGCAAATCTCGGCAGGTTCAATCGTTGCAGCCTCTGTCATCATGTCCCGTGGCCTCCAGCCGATTGAAACGCTTGTTAGCAGTTGGCGCAGTCTGGTGGCCGCGCGTCAGGCCTGGGCACAGTTGAAAGACACTCTGACCTGCGATCAAGACGACGCGAGAATTTCTCTGCCCAAGGCCGAGAAGTCTCTGACCGTAAATGGCCTGATCGCCGCGCCGCCTATGGTGACATCGGCTGTTCTGAAAGGCGTCGGTTTCGACATGAAAGCCGGAGAAGCGCTTGCCGTGATCGGATCGACCGGCAGCGGTAAGTCGACATTGGCGCGCACTCTTGTTGGTGCGTGGTCTGCGGCCAAAGGGAGCATCAACCTTGATGGTGTACCAATTGATCAGTACCTGCCCGAAGAACTTGGCCCGCAGATCGGCTTTCTGCCGCAGGATGTTGAGCTGTTCGACGGTACAATTGCCCAGAACATCGCGCGTTTTGATCCAGAAGCACAAGATGAGATGGTCATCGCCGCTGCCAAGGCGGCCGGTGTCCATGAGCTTATTGCAAGCTTCAAGGACGGCTATGCAACAGCGGTCGGTGAGCGTGGTGCCGCCCTGTCTGGTGGTCAGCGTCAGCGTATTGCACTGGCCCGAGCGCTTTATGGCAATCCGTTTCTGGTGGTTCTGGATGAACCCAATTCAAACCTGGATGCCCCGGGCGAAGCTGCCCTGAACCACGCGATCCAGGCCGCGAAAGCGCGCGGTGCGATTGTGATCGTCATCGCCCACCGGGCCAGTGTGCTCGGGTCTGTCGACAAAGTCCTGATTATGGACGACGGCCGCGCCAGTGATTTCGGCCCCAGCGCTGAAGTGATGGAGCGTCTGCGTCAACGCAATCAGGCGGCTGCCGCACAAGCCCGTCCGGCGGCTCAGCAACCGGCTCAGGCGGCAAAAAGCCAGCTTCAACCGACGCAAGAGAACACTGACGAAACCCGTGTCGCTGCTGCGGGCTGATCCATCCCCGCGCAGAAGCCAATCAAATGGAGGAAGTTATGAATACCGATAAAAAACCCAACAGCCAGACCGAAGCTTTCGTAGACCGGTCGTGGAAGTCCATTGGCTTTGGCCTTGCCGCAGTTGCAGCACTGGTCATCGGCTTTGGCGGCTGGGCCGCGACCGCCCGCATATCCGGTGCTGTAGTAACTAGCGGCAACGTCGTGGTCTCATCCGACCTCCGGGCCGTTCAACACCCCGACGGCGGTATTGTCGGAGAAATCCATGTCGGGAACGGGGACCGGGTCGCTGCCGGCGATGTTGTTCTGACACTCGACGACAAGCTTTTGTCCGGCAGCCAGGTGCTGGTCGACGACCGCCTGATCGCGGTAGAAGCTCAACTGTCGCGACTGATTTCCGAACGCGACGGTTTGGACGAGATCGAGTTGTCCCAGGAACTTGCCGCGCGAAAGGATGATCCCAAAGTACAACGCGTTGTGGCAACCCAACGTGCCGTTATGCAGGCCCGCCGCCTGTCTCAGGAGGGTGAGGTTGCTGCATTCGAAGAACGGATCACACAGACGGAACAGGAAATATCCGGTCTTGAGGCGCAGTATGAGGCCTCTGTTGAAGAGATCGAGCTGATCGACAGCGAACTGGAAGGGTTGACCCAACTCTTCGAGAAAGGGCTGACGCCGGCAAATCGTATTACGACGCTGAAACGCCAGCGCAGCGGTTTGTTGGGCAACAGCGGCGGGTTGACCTCAAGGATTGCGGTTGCACGTGGGCGGATCAGCGAGATCAAGATCAACATCCTGCAGTTGGAAAAAACCTTCCGCGAGCAAGTGATGAACGAGATTTCTGCGCTCGAGGTCGAGCTTGATGGCCTGAAAGAACGCCGGGCTGCCGCCGAGCTGCAATTGGCGCGCGTTGAAATTCGGGCACCGGCAGATGGCATCATCCACGAACTGGATGTGCATACCGAAGGTGGCGTTGTTTCGCCGGGCGAGACGCTGATGCAGATCGTGCCGGAGAACGACGGGCTCGTCGTCACGGCCAGCGTCATTCCGCAGGATATCAACAATGTCTCGGTGGGCCAGGCGGCGACGGTCGTTATCTCAGCGTTCGACCAACACATCGCCCCAAGGCTTGATGGCCGTGTCCAGTTTGTCTCGGCCGACCTCAAAACTGATCCAATGACTGGAATGCCGTTCTACGAAGCGCGTGTGGCATTGGATGAAGGCGCGGTTGATACTCTGGCTGACCGTCAGCTGAGTTTACTGCCCGGCATGCCTGCAGAAGTGTACATCGAGACCGGACAGCGGACACTGTTCCAGTACCTTGTCGACCCGCTTAGCAAGCAGATCCGGACAACCTTCCGGGAGGTTTGATAAGACCAAACGCTTGCACGTCTCCGGACGTGGGAAGACCCCGAAACCAGCGTCAGAATTGGCGCTGGTTTTTTCAATTTGCGTATCTCTTAAGATCTTCATTTGCGCCGAATTTTCCACCGAATTTCTTCGACAAGTTTGGCGCGGACCACGGGGGTTTCAGAAAAGAAAAATCACCGCTTCAAAACGGATTTTTGTCATACTTTGTAACAATTTACGCCGTGAATTCACATTGAAACAAACGGTTGGGGTGACCACCTTGTTTGTATACCCGAGGAGGACGTTTCTAACAGATTTTTGGGTGCCAAGTACCAACTTTAATGAGGAGAATACCAATGACTATCAACACACATACAAACTTCGAAATTGCGG
>NZ_JBQFOY010000045.1:0-3994 GCF_056533985.1 Ruegeria sp. E8 | reverse complement strand
ATCAACGGTGTCGAATGCCGCATCTCGCGTCTGGGCTATACCGGCGAGGACGGGTATGAGATCTCGATCCCCGAGGACAAGGCGATTGAGGTCAGCAAGGCCTTCCTGGCGCATGAGGATTGCGAACCGGCCGGTCTGGGCGCGCGCGACAGCCTGCGGCTTGAGGCGGGTCTGTGCCTCTATGGCAATGACATCGACCAAAGCACCTCACCGATCGAAGCCAGCCTCGGCTGGGCGATCCAGAAACGCCGCAAGGAAGAGGGCGGTTTCCCGGGCGCCGATCGGGTACAGAAAGAACTGGCCGAAGGTCCCGCCAAAAAGCTGGTCGGCATCAAACCGACAGGCCGTGCACCGGCCCGTCAGGGTGTCGAGATCCAGTGCGCCGAGGGCAACACCATCGGCCAGATCACCTCGGGCGTGTTTGGCCCCACCGTCGGTGGACCGGTGGCGATGGGCTATGTGTCCGCCGGGCATACAGAGCCGGGCGAGACGGTGAACCTGATCATCCGGGGCAAGCCGCAACCGGCTGAGATCGTGGCGCTGCCCTTCGTCAAACAGAATTACAAGCGTTGAAGTCAGGAGAGAGAGACATGGCAACCTATTATTCCGAAGAGCATGAATGGCTGACCGTTGAGGGCGACACTGCCACGCTGGGCATCACCGCACACGCGGCTGAACAGCTGGGCGACGTGGTGTTCGTGGAACAGCAGGAAGCAGGCGATGAGTTTGAAAAAGGCGGCGAGATCGGCGTGATCGAATCCGTCAAGGCCGCCTCCGAGCTCTATGCTCCGGTCGACGGTGAGATCACCGAAGTGAACGAGACGCTGGCCGACAATCCCGGCGCGCTGAACGAAGACCCTGAGGGCGAGGCCTGGATCTACAAGATCAAGATCACCGACGCGTCGCAGCTCGAAGATCTGATGGACGAGGCCGGCTACAAGGCCTTCATCGGGTAAACCCACGGCGGGTCCTTGCACGGATCCGCCCTTCATCTTTCACTCGGAGCCGCTGATTTTGGGCTCCGCCCGTTCGGGCCTGAAACTGTCCCCCGGACAGTTTCCAAGACGGCCCTTACTCCCCGCCGGAGGCTTCTGCCGCCTCCGCCGGGCCTGACCTATCCGTGAGGAGCGCACCACATGGCCTTCAAACTGACCGATTACGAAGCCTATGACTTCGCCAACCGCCGCCATATCGGGCCCAGCCCGACCGAGATGCGCGACATGCTCAAGGTGATCGGCTTCAAGACGCTGGACCAGCTGATCGACGCCACCGTCCCGCCAGCGATCCGGCAGAAGGACCCGCTGGACTGGGGTCCGGCAATGACCGAGCGCGATGCTCTGTTCCACATGAAAGAGGTGGCGAGCAAGAACAAGGTCCTGACCTCGCTGATCGGTCAGGGCTATTATGGCACCACCACGCCGGCGCCGATCCTGCGCAACATCCTGGAAAACCCGGCATGGTATACCGCCTATACGCCCTATCAGCCCGAGATCAGCCAGGGCCGTCTTGAGGCGCTGTTGAACTTCCAGACCATGGTCAGCGACCTGACCGGGCTGGACGTGGCCAACGCCTCGCTGCTGGACGAAGCCACTGCAGCGGCCGAGGCCATGGCGATGGCCAAGCGTGGCGGTCGCTCCAAGGCCAACAACGCGGCCTTCTTTGTCGACAAGAACTGCCACCCGCAGACCATCGCGGTCATCAAAACGCGCGCCGAGCCCTTGGGCATCGACGTGCAGGTCGCTGATCCGGATCAACTGGACGCGGGCGCGGTCTTTGGCGCGATCTTCCAGTATCCCGGCACCCATGGCCATGTGCGCGACTTCACCAACGAGATTGCGGCGCTGCATGAACACAAAGCCATTGCCATCGTCGCCGCCGACATCCTGTCGCTGGCGCTGCTGAAATCCCCCGGCGAGATGGGCGCGGATATCGCCATCGGCTCGACCCAGCGCTTTGGCGTGCCGATGGGCTATGGCGGGCCGCACGCCGCCTATATGGCGACCACCGACAAGCTGAAGCGCGCGATGCCCGGCCGGATCATCGGCGTCAGCATCGACAGCCGCGGCAACAAGGCCTACCGCCTGGCGCTGCAGACGCGTGAGCAGCATATCCGCCGCGAGAAAGCCAATTCGAACGTCTGCACCGCGCAGGCGCTGCTGGCGGTGATTGCCTCGATGTATGCGGTCTATCACGGCCCCGACGGCATCAAGGCCATCGCGCAATCGGTGCACCGCAAGACCTCGCGCATGGCGGCCGGTCTGGAAGAGGCGGGCTTCTCGGTGGAACCCGAGGTGTTCTTCGACACCATCACGGTTGAGGTCGGCCACCTGCAGAATGTGGTCATGGAGGCCGCCGTGGCGCGCGGTGTGAACCTGCGCAAGGTCGGCGACACCAAGGTTGGCATCAGCCTGGACGAACAGACCCGCCCCGAGACCATCGAGGCCGTCTGGGGCGCCTTCGGCATCGACAAGACAGACGACAGCTCGAACAAGGTCTATCGCCTGCCAGATTACGCGCTGCGCGAAAGCGCCTATCTGACCCACCCGATCTTCCATCAGAACCGGGCCGAGGCCGAGATCACCCGCTATATGCGCCGTCTGGCCGACCGCGACCTGGCGCTGGACCGGGCGATGATCCCGCTGGGCTCGTGTACCATGAAGCTGAACGCCACGATCGAGATGATCCCGGTCACCTGGCCCGAGTTCGGCAATCTGCACCCGTTCTGCCCCGAAGATCAGGCGCAGGGCTATCACGAGATGATCGCGGATCTGAACGACAAGCTGTGCCAGATCACCGGCTATGACGCGATCTCCCAGCAGCCCAACTCGGGCGCGCAGGGTGAATACGCAGGCCTGCTGACGATCCGCAACTATCACTTCGCCCGGGGTGAAGGGCACCGCAATGTCTGCCTGATCCCGACCTCGGCCCATGGCACCAACCCGGCCTCGGCGCAGATGGTGGGCTGGCAGGTTGTGCCGGTGCAGGCGGATGACAAGGGCAACATTGATCTGAATGACTTCCGCGCCAAGGCGGAGAAGCATTCGGATCATCTGGCCGCCTGCATGATCACCTACCCGTCCACCCATGGCGTGTTCGAGACCACCGTGCAGGAGGTTTGCCAGATCACCCATGATCACGGCGGTCAGGTCTATATCGACGGCGCCAACATGAACGCCATGGTCGGTCTGTCGCGTCCGGGTGACATTGGCGGCGACGTCAGCCACCTGAACCTGCACAAGACCTTCTGCATCCCCCATGGCGGCGGCGGCCCCGGCATGGGCCCGATCGGCGTCAAGGCGCATCTGACCGAGCATCTGCCCGGCCACCCGGAATACGGCACCGCCGTGGGCCCGGTCTCGGCAGCGCCCTTCGGCTCGCCATCGATCCTGCCGGTCTCGTGGGCCTATGTGCTGCTGATGGGCGGCGCGGGTCTGACGCAGGCCACGAAAGTGGCGATCCTGAACGCCAACTATATCGCGGCGCGTCTGCAGGACGCCTATCCGATCCTCTACACCTCGGAAACGGGCCGTGTGGCGCATGAATGCATCCTCGACACAAGACCCCTGGACGAGGCGGCCCATGTCAGCGTCGACGACATCGCCAAGCGTCTGGTCGATTCAGGCTTCCACGCACCAACCATGTCCTGGCCGGTGGCGGGTACGCTGATGGTGGAACCCACGGAATCGGAACCCATGGCCGAGCTCGACCGCTTCTGCGACGCCATGCTCTCGATCCGCTCGGAAGCGCAGGACATCATCGACGGCAGGATCGACGCGGAGAACAACCCGCTGAAAAACGCCCCCCACACGGTGCGCGATCTGGTCGGCGAGTGGAACCGCCCCTACACCCGCGAGCAAGCCTGCTTCCCGCCAGGCTCCATGGGCGTCGACAAATACTGGTCCCCCGTCAACCGCGTCGACAACGCTTACGGAGACCGAAACCTAATCTGCACATGCCCACCAATGTCAGACTACGAAGAAGCCGCTGAGTAGAG
>NZ_JBQFOY010000044.1:0-4998 GCF_056533985.1 Ruegeria sp. E8 | reverse complement strand
GATACCTTACTGATTTTTCCAACCTTCAATCAGCCCGGCCGCCGCCTCGGCGTAGCTCTGCGGAAACTGATCTGAGGTTCGGGCTTTCATGATCGTATGAAGGCCCAGCAAAAGACTGATCAGCAACCGTGCGGCCTCATCCGGATCAACCTCGGAACGGATGGCCCCGTCAGCCTTTGCCCGGCTCAGTATCGCCACGAACCGCCCCTCCAGTGCGGTCAGGTACCGCTCGATTCGCGCGTTGACCTCGGGATCAGAGCGGTCGAATGAACTGATCGAGTTAAAGGCAAGACACCCGGCATCGTCAATCTTTGGCATCCGCTCGGTTGACGCGATGCCCCGGAACCAACCAGCCAGATCATCCAGCGAATAGGTTTCGGGATCAGGGAAATGCCGGGCCTCGGCAGCATCCAGATAAGTGTCCAGGGTCTTTAGGAAAAACTTCTCTTTCCCGCCATAGGTGGTTTGCAGTGTGAACCGGGTCAGCCCCGTCTCCTGCTCAAGCTCCCGTGTGCTGGCACCGTGGTATCCTTGCCGCCAAAACAGGTCCAGAGCCCCTGCCACAGCACTGTCGTGATCCGTCTTGCGTTTGCGCGCCACAGATTTCTCCTTGCTTTTTCTATCCATGTGGATAGTAATCAGTTCCTATCCATCTGGATAGCATTGGGGATGCGCGGCGGCAAATGCAGCGTGACCCCACCTTAAACGGAGACCTGACATGACCGCCATCGACCAGACACCTGGGGCATCAAAACCCGTCACTCTGCGCGTGATCTTCATCCTGAACGCGCTGAAAATCCTGCTGGCGTTTGGCTTCTTCGCCGCCTTCAAATTCTACGGCCTGCAGTTCGGAGAGCTGGCTGGCCCGCAAGCCGCCAACCTGATGCTATATACGATGCTGGGGTACATGGTGACTTTTGCCTGCATCGTTGCGTCCATCCTCAAGCGCAGCATGACCGGTGTCCGTACGGCGATTGCTGTTGATTTTCTGGTTTCGATCCCAGCGACGGCGGTTATCGGTTTTATCATCGCGATGATCAGTATGGGCCTGACATTCGCCGCCCCTGTCCGCGCGTACTTTGCCTATCGCGGCTGATGTGAGCACCCCGATGGACCAGCCAAATGACATTAGCGGCCAATGCATCTGCGGCGCGGTTCACTATCGCGTTCAGGACAACATGGCCGCCTTCAAACTGTGCTATTGCAGCTTTTGTCAGAAGGCCTCGGGGTCAGCCCATGTTGCGAATGCCTTCACTACACCCGGCCAGATCGAATGGCTGCGAGGTAAGGACATGCTGACATTCTTTGATGTGCCCAATTCCCAAGTCCGCCGGGTGTTTTGCCGAAGCTGCGGGACGACGCTGCCATTCGAGACACAGAACGGCAAGTTTCTGGTTGTCCCCGTTGGCAGCTTGTCCTGCCCGCCGTCCCAACCCGTTAACGCGATCGTCGGCTGGGCGTCCAGACCTGTGTGGTATGATGAGGCGCTGGGTCTGATCGAAGAGACTTGCAATGCAGAAAGAGTGGCTCAATGAGTACCGAACAAGAGATCTCACCCGACTTCCCGTTTGACTCGAAATATGTCGAGGTGAATGGGCAGCGCATCCACTATGTCGAGGAAGGCGAAGGCGCGCCGGTTCTGTTTCTGCATGGCAATCCCACCTCTTCCTATTTGTGGCGCAACATCATCCCCTATGCCGCAAGGCAGGGCCGCGCCATCGCCCTGGACCTGATCGGCATGGGCAAGTCTGACAAGCCGGATATTCCTTATCGCTTTGCCGATCACGCCCCTTTCGTGGACGGGTTCATAAAGGCGCTGGGGCTGAAGGATGTCACGCTTGTCATTCATGACTGGGGCTCGGCTTTGGGGTTTCACTATGCGCACCGTCATCCCGAGAACATCCGCGGCATCGTGTTCATGGAGGGCGTGATCCGCCCGATGAGTTGGGCGGGATTCCCGCCCGATTTCCGCACCGGGTTTCGCTTGATGCGAACACCCGGTCTGGGATGGATGATGATCTCGGGCCTGAATATGTTCGTCGAGAAAATCCTGCCAAGCGCCATAGTACGTGATCTGGCACCGCAAGAAATGTCGCAGTACCGTGCGCCCTTTTCCACAGCACGAAGTCGCAAGCCGGTTCGTGTGTGGCCTTGCGAGATTCCGATCGATGGCACGCCTTCTGACGTTCATGAAATCGTCAGCGCCTACAGCCGTTGGTTGGGAGAAACGCAAACCCCGATGCTGATGTTCCACGCCACGCCCGGAGGCACCATCGGTCCAAAAGAGGTCGCCTGGTGCCATCAGACCATCCAGAACCTCGAAGCGGTGGATATCGGCATAGGCATTCATTTCCTGCAGGAAGATAACCCCCATCTGATCGGAGAAAAGCTGGAGGAGTGGTTGGCGCGATTGCCCGCATGACCCCGTGCTGCCACGTGTAGCGGCTGAGCCGTATACATAAATCAGATTTCCTGATTTTATGCTTTAACTATCACCCAATACGTTCAAAGGCCAAACACCGGAGGGAAACCCTGTTGAATCTGACGATCCCCATCCCTTTGATTCTGGCGGCTGTACTGCCCGCCTTTCTGGACCGGTGCTCCGGGTCCGATACCAGCGTCGCTTTGGGCGTATTGGCGCGCGACCGGGTGGCCTTGACCGCGACAGCCAGCGAAATCGTCGTCGATTTGCCTATTGCCGAAGGTGCCGTGGTCAAGGCAGGCGACACGCTGGTTCAGCTTGATCCAACATTGCAAAGCTCAAAACTGGCACTGGCGCAGGCTGAGCTGGAAAAGGCGCAGGCCACGCTTCTGAAGCTGCAGGTGGGGCCGCGAGAGGAGGAGATTGCGATAGCCGAGGCCAAAGTCGCGGGCGCTGTTGCACGCCTGGCCGATGCCGAAGCCATCTATGACCGAAACGCCCGACTGGTCGAAAACTCGGTCGTGACCGAAGCACAGGTGGCAAATGATTTGGCCCTGCGAGATTCGGCGCGGGCCGAGTTGGCCAGCACTCGGGAGTCCCTTAAAGAGTTGCAAAACGGCACCCGTCCCGAAGACCTTGCCGTCGCCGAGGCCAACGTGCGTGCAGCAGAAGCCCTGGTAGCCGCCGAACAGACCGTGTTGGATGATCTGACAGTTGTTGCGACCCGCGACGGGGTGCTGGATTCACTGCCCTGGAATCTCGGCGAGCGCGTGACGTCCGGCAGCCCGGTTGCCGTGATGGTCACGGGCCAGACGCCTTACGCGCGCGTCTACGTTCCCGAGCCACATCGCGTCAATCTGAGGCCCGGCGATACGTTGGAGGTGCGCGTTGACGGGCTGGCCGATCCGTTGGACGGCGTGATCCGTTGGATCAGCGACGACGCGTCCTTCACACCCTATTACGGTTTGAACAAGGACGACCGTACGCGGCTTGTCTATCTGGCCGAGATTGACCTGCCCAACGCTTCGGCGGACCTCCCTGCCGGAGTACCCGTGCAGGTACCCATGCCATGAGCGATGTCGTCGTCTCGACGCAGGGTCTGACCCGGCGGTTCGGGGAAAATACCGCCGTGAACAATCTGGATCTCGAGATCAGAACGGGCCAGATCTACGGGTTTCTCGGTCCCAATGGCTGCGGCAAGACCACCACCATGCGCATGTTGACCGGCTTGCTGACCCCCAGCAGTGGGGCGATCTCGGTTTTGGGTCGGTCGATGCCAGAAGCGGCAGAGCCGCTGAAGAACGAAATCGGGTATATGACCCAGATCTTCTCGTATTACCGCGACCTGACCGTGCTTGAGAACCTCCGGTTCGCGGCGGCAATCTACGGCATTCCGGCTAAATCGGCCGCGAGCCGGATTGACGAGTTGTTGCACACCTATGATCTGACGACCAATGTGCATCAGCTAAGCGGCAGCATGAGTGGCGGACAACGACAGAAACTGGCCCTTGCCGCAACCGTCATGCACCGCCCGAAACTGCTGTTTCTGGACGAACCGACCTCGGCCGTTGATCCCGAAACCCGTCGCACCTTCTGGGAGCAACTGTTCGATCTGGTCGATCAGGGCGCGACCATGATTGTATCCACCCATTTCATGGACGAGGCAGAGCGTTGCCACCGGCTGGCAATCCTGCAGCATGGGGTCAAAAAGGCAGACGGGTCTCCGCGCCAGTTGATGGATGATTTGCAGGCCGATGTTGTCGAAGTTGAAGGACCGGACCTGCGAAAGGTCAAACACGCGTTGGACGGCCAGCCCAAGATCCTGTCGACCGCGCAAGTCGGGTCGCGGCTGCGTGTGCTGGTAGATAAATCCGAACCTCAGCCGGTGGACATGTTGCGCGGTCGACTTGCTGCGTCTCCCGACCTGTCCCTGACCCCGCAGCGACCAAATCTGGAAGACGTGTTCGTCAGCGCCACACGGGGGCCAGAACATTGATCTCGCCACGCCGCATCGCTGCTGTACTGAAGAAAGAGCTGCTGCAACTGCGGCGGGATCGGATGACGTTCGCCATGGTCATCATGATCCCGCTGATCCAACTGCTGCTGTTTGGCTATGCGATTAATACCAACCTGCGGCACGTGCCCGTGGCGCTGGTGGATGAATCCAGAACCGAGCTGTCCCGCACATTGGCACAGATCGTTCAGGCCACGCAGGTTGTTACCATCACCGAAGAGCTGACCACCCCGCAGGAGGCCGAACGCGCGATCACCGAATCCCGCGTGCGCGCCGCGCTGATCATCCCGTCGGATGTCAGCCAGCGCCTTGCCCGCAGCCCTTCTGTCGGTCTGGGTCTGCCCAACGCAACCGACCAGACCAGCAGCCGACCTGTGGCCCATTGGGTCGTGGATGGTTCAGACACGATGGTCGCCAGCGCGATCAAGTCCCTTCGGACAATGCCCCTGACAGAACTTCTGAAGCAGCCACCAAACCGGCAGGTGCCCACCTTCGAGGTGACGCTTTACTTCAACCCCGAGCAGCGGTCGGCGGTCAATATCGTGCCGGGTCTTGTCGGCGT
>NZ_JBQFOY010000043.1:2500-6297 GCF_056533985.1 Ruegeria sp. E8 | reverse complement strand
TTTGGTTTTGGTGTTAGGCTTTGACCCTCTGACCTTCAGGTTATGAGCCTGACGAGGTGAAGACGTTAAGCGATTGATCCAGTGGATCAATTGTAGTCTGAACGGGCTGCTGTGGATTTTCCGACCTGGTTGCGGGAGTAGGATTTGAACCTACGACCTTCAGGTTATGAGCCTGACGAGCTACCGGGCTGCTCCATCCCGCGTCAGGGTCGGAAAGTGTGATATCGTATTAGAGAGAAGTTTGATTGGGGGATTTTTCTAGGTTTGGCGGTGACCTACTCTCCCGGGGCTTAAGCCCAAGTACCATTGGCGCGGCAGTGCTTAACTTCCGGGTTCGGGATGGGACCGGGTGTTTCACTTGCGCTATGACCACCAAACCGAGGAAAATCCCCGTCGCGACTTTTGCGGAGCAAAAGCGCGACGCGCAGGAGGCAGCGTATTCGCGAAGCGGATGCGCGTTCCTGCACGGTTGTGTAATCAATCAACAACGTCGCTGTTTGCGTAGCAAAAGCGACGAAGTCATCCAACTCAAGGTCGGTGTATGCTTTGGTCTTGTCTTTCCATTACTGGATCAAATCAAGCCTATCGGGCGATTAGTACCGGTCAACTGAACGCATTACTGCGCTTACATCTCCGGCCTATTGACGTGGTGGTCTTCCACGGCCCTCAGGGAGACCTTGTTTTGAGGGGGGCTTCCCGCTTAGATGCCTTCAGCGGTTATCCTGTCCGATCATAGCTACCCAGCACTGCCGTTGGCACGACAACTGGTCCACCAGTGGATCGTTCACCCCGGTCCTCTCGTACTAGGGGCAACTCCTCTCAAGTCTCCTACACCCACGGCAGATAGGGACCGAACTGTCTCACGACGTTCTAAACCCAGCTCACGTACCTCTTTAAACGGCGAACAGCCGTACCCTTGGGACCTGCTCCAGCCCCAGGATGAGATGAGCCGACATCGAGGTGCCAAACACTGCCGTCGATATGGACTCTTGGGCAGTATCAGCCTGTTATCCCCGGCGTACCTTTTATCCGTTGAGCGATGGCCCTTCCACTCGGGACCACCGGATCACTATGGCCGTCTTTCGACTCTGCTCGACTTGTCAGTCTCGCAGTCAGGCTGGCTTCTGCCATTGCACTCAACGAGCGATTTCCGACCGCTCTGAGCCAACCTTCGCGCGCCTCCGTTACGCTTTAGGAGGCGACCGCCCCAGTCAAACTACCCGCCACGCAGGGTCCCGGATCCGGATAACGGACCGCGGTTAGACATCAAGAGTGCGAAGGGTGGTATCTCAAGGGAGGCTCCACGGATACTTGCGTTTCCGCTTCAAAGCCTACCACCTATCCTGCACATCACAATCCTGATGCCAGTGCGAAGCTGTAGTAAAGGTGCACGGGGTCTTTCCGTCTAACCGCGGGAAGCCTGCATCTTGACAGGCAATTCAATTTCGCTGAGTCGATGTTGGAGACAGCGGGGAAGTCGTTACGCCATTCGTGCAGGTCGGAACTTACCCGACAAGGAATTTCGCTACCTTAGGACCGTTATAGTTACGGCCGCCGTTTACCTGGGCTTCAATTCAAGGCTCTCACCTCTCCTTTTAACCTTCAGGCACCGGGCAGGCGTCAGACCCTATACGTCGTCTTGCGACTTCGCAGAGCCCTGTGTTTTTAATAAACAGTCGCCACCCCCTGGTTTGTGCCCCCAGCCCCTAGTTGCCTAGGAACCGGGCCTCCTTCTCGCGAACTTACGGAGGTATTTTGCCGAGTTCCTTCAACATCGTTCTCTCAAGCGCCTTGGTATGCTCTACCAGTCCACCTGTGTCGGTTTAGGGTACGGTCTGATGGAGGGCTATTTCCAGGAACCACTCAGCAGCCCAATCAATCCGATAAGATTGAACTACACCTGTGATCCGTCACATCCTCCTGGCCTAGGAATATTAACCTAGTTCCCATCGCCTACGCCTTTCGGCCTCGGCTTAGGGGCCGGCTTACCCTGCTCAGATTAGCTTTAAGCAGGAACCCTTGGACTTTCGGCGAGAGTGTCTCTCACACTCTTTGTCGCTACTCATGTCATCATTCTCACTAGTGATCTCTCCACCGGATGGCTCACGCCCCGGCTTCATCGAAAGCTCCAAATATCCTCCAAGGCGTTCCGAAGAACGCTAAAGAGGATAGGAACTATGTCACACTACGCTCTGCTACCGATGCTTACGCATCCCTAGACTTCGGCTCATGGCTTGAGCCCCGTTACATCTTCGCCGCAGGACAACTTATTTAGACCAGTGAGCTGTTACGCTATCTTTAAAGGATGGCTGCTTCTAAGCCAACCTCCTGGTTGTTTTGGTCGTCCCACCTGCTTTCCCACTTAGCCATGAATTGGGGGCCTTAGTCGTAGGTCAGGGTTGTTTCCCTCTCCACTACGGACGTTAGCATCCGCAGTGTGTCTGCCATCTAGTACTCCCGGGTATTCGGAGTTTGGTTAGGATCAGTAAGCCTGTGGGGCCCCATTACCCATCCAGTGCTCTACCCCCCGGGGTATTCGGATGACGCTCTACCTAAATAGATTTCGCAGAGAACCAGCTATCTCCGAGTTTGATTGGCCTTTCACCCCTAGGCACAGCTCATCCCGATCCTTTTCAACGGATGTGGGTTCGGTCCTCCAGTAAGTGTTACCTTACCTTCAACCTGGCCATGCCTAGATCACTCGGTTTCGGGTCTGATCCCACGAACTCATGCGCCCTATTAAGACTCGCTTTCGCTACGCCTACACCTAACGGCTTAAGCTTGCTCGTGAGACCAAGTCGATGACCCATTATACAAAAGGTACGCCGTCAGCTCGCAAGGAGCCTCCGACTGATTGTAGGCGTTCGGTTTCAGGTACTGTTTCACTCCCCTCGTCGGGGTGCTTTTCACCTTTCCCTCACGGTACTGGTTCGCTATCGGTCAGCAAGGAGTACTTAGCCTTCGAAGGTGGTCCTCCGATCTTCAGACAGAATTTCACGTGTTCCGCCCTACTTAATACGTCCGTCAAAGCTTCCTATACGGGGCTGTCACCCGCTATGGCCACGCTTCCCAACGTGTTCTAGTCACTTATCCGGCTCGGCTGGTCCCCGTTCGCTCGCCGCTACTAGGGGAGTATCAATTGATTTCCTTTCCTCCGGGTACTTAGATGTTTCAGTTCCCCGGGTTTGCTCTTAAAACCCTATGTATTCAGGTCTTAAGTACTTGGTTAAGCGACATATTGATTAGCAAAACTAACAATATGAAGCTTTCAAGTGGGTTGCCCCATTCAGAAATCCATGGATCAAAGCTTATTCTCAGCTCCCCATGGCTTATCGCAGAGTATCACGTCTTTCATCGCCTCTTGCTGCCAAGGCATTCACCAAACGCCCTTCTCGCGCTTGATTTGATCCAGAAAGAGAAAGACATAACATTTTGTGCTACCGCCTATTCGGCTACTTGAGCACAGTCAGGTCAATCGCGACCGCCCAGCTGGTAACTAAAGGCGATCTTTCTTCTGAACCAAAAGCATACTTTCCCGCCTTCCATCCTGGAACCCGCGCTGCCGATGTCGGTCGGCCCCACGCAGAGGATAGAAGACAATGCATGATCATTTTAGTGCCAGTCATCCTTGCGGGTGACTATTGGCGCCGATCATGCGGGTTAGTGTACTTGACTTGGACAACTCTGTTCGTTTCAGCCGGGATATTCAAAGAGGGACGAGGAAACATCCCTAATCAAACCTCCTCCGAAGAGGACCAACTGAGATCAACGCCACACTCGGCGCGATCAAACAGTGT
>NZ_JBQFOY010000042.1:0-9058 GCF_056533985.1 Ruegeria sp. E8 | reverse complement strand
GGCACGCTGGCATTCGGGCTGGACGCTGACGCCTTCGTTAACCTGTCGACCTTTTTGAAAGTCACCGACTCGGAGGTGTTTGGCGGACGCCCGAACGATGCTGAATACCCGTTGGCCAGTTCACTGGACGACGCGCCAGTCAGTGAAGACGAGAAAGGATGATGCGGTGACCACCAGACTTCGGACGACAGGCCATCACCGCGGTCCCCTAGGCTTTCGACAACCGAAGGGAACAACAGGGCCTTGCCAACTGTGACGATCTTAGGATCGAAACCTTGCTGCGCGGCCTGCGCCCAGAATGTTGCAAAATCCGGTGGTATGACAGCTCCAGTAACGATCTCACACCCAGAAGCCTTGAATGCCGCGATGATGTTTGAGAAATCATCGGTTAGAGGTTGATACCTACCTGGATCGATCAACTCGTAGCCATTGGCTGCCAAAGGTTTGGCCAACCCTTTTTCAGGATCGCCCCAAGCATTGCCGTCCGCGTCATTCGGGAACAATCCGCCGACAGTCTTCGTGACGCCGGCGCTACCCCACATGTCCATGAAGGCTCCAAGGACATCCTCAAGACCCCAGAAGAAATGATACGTCGAGGAAAAACCCTCGCCTGGCACACCATTGCGGCCAAAAAAGTAAGCTTGCCACGGCGCTACCGACGTGACACATGGCACTTCGTTAACCTCTGCCTGATCGGCAACTGGGTTGATCGTGTCGGGTGTTGCTGCTGACACGATAATGTCTACCTCATCACCCAGGATCAGGTCTGCAGCCACTTCAGCGGCACGGTTTGGATTCGATTGGCTATCTCTAACGATGATCTCAACGGCCCAGTTTTTACCGTTGTTCTCTATGCCCCCTGACAGAGCTTCTTTGATTCCCGTTAGGATATACTCATCAGCCTCGGCAAAACCTGCCAACGGCCCAGTGGTTGGTGTGACATAGCCAACCCGTAGTGTTGGCGTTGCCGCATAGGCTCTGGTCGCCGATAGAAGCGCCGGGCTGGCAATTACTGCCGCCGCGCCGGTAAGAAAATTCCTGCGATTTGGTTTGATTTTGAGTTTAGACATGTTTCCTCCCGTCGTCGCCACCCAGCACCCTTGTGCATATATTCCATTGAGCTTGGTCGGGGGTGACTTCCAACCCAGCCGACACCTCTTTTACCCTTAGCGAACAACTGAGTTATCTCGGCTTCAGTTTGACTGGTGCGCCAATTCCCTCACGACCTGATCCTGCGCTGCGTCGCCCTCCTCTTGGCGCGCGGCTTTGGCAGAATTTGCTGCCCATGACCCAGCGTTGTTCGCGGTTAGTATGATATTATTTATACCTATATAACATAGGTTATTGAGTCAACAATTTTAATCGAAATCTGCAAGCGACAAAAAATGCATTCATTTAACAACTTGCCCGCATCCCAAGTCATTCTGCAGTAGACGTACGTTGCTTTAATAAGCCTCGTATCTCGGCTGTTTCTTGTGCATTTGTAGCGATTATTGAATTGATTGAAGAGATTTTCTGCAATCTATTGGGGCGCCATTATGAAGCCGACGCATCATCGGTTCAAATCAGTTCGCCGACCCCCTGTGAAGAGAGGATCGGCGTTTGCAACCCATCATGGGCTAAAGCTGTAAGTCATTTATTGAGCGGGCGTGGCTCCGGCCGAGTATTCGTAAACCTTCAATTCCACGCCCTGCCCAAACAGCCGGCTTCCCGCGGCACTTTCTTCATCGACGAAAGTTGCAGCATGTGGCTGGCCTTTTGCCGGATCGAAGTAGAAATCGGGAGCATTGGAGATTCGAACTAGCGGCTTACCCGACGGCAAAGATGCATCCAGGAGAGTAAATATACCCATGCCACAGTTGAACTGGTTCATGACAATCGGCTCGCTCGGCTCATCACCCCCATGGTCAATCGCCATGTGCTCTCGGTCGAGCAGAAAGCCAACCCGATCTACCTTGAAGACCTCTTCTCCTTCAACGAACCAATTCACCGTGCCCGCTGCGCGGTCATAACTGATCCGAAGACGATGTTTGTCTTCTGGCGTTCTTTCGGCGACCGGCACCATGAAAGTAAATGCAGCGTAGTTTCCCAGCTTGTCACGCCCATAAGGTAGTCGTTCGTAAAACGCATAGATGGTTTCGTTGGTGATAAAGAAGTCAAACACCATCCAGGATTCTAGGTCGATCGTATTTAAGGCAGCTGCTGCAAGTCGCAAGTCGTCATTGTGATTGATAACGGCATCCCCGAACGGGTGGTTTTCTGTGCCAAATGAGCGGCTGGCCAACACACCTTCACAGAACAATACCTCGCCATCTTTAGCATCGAAACCGGGCAAGCCGCTTGAAGAAACGCTGTTGGTGTATGTCAGCCATTTGACGTGATCAAATCCTCCGGGCATTCCAGCAGTGTTTTCGTCCGATCCCTCCTGAGCCATTGTCAGAGTCATCGTCGGCTCAGTAATAACGTTCAGGACTCCATCTGACACTGATTCCACGCCTGCATTTCCGACAAACGGACCGGCACCGAAGTAGGTCCATTTAGCGTTATCAGCCCCGCTTCCGTCAGCACCTTGAACGTTGAAGCCATTGGAAAAGTCATCCCACACCTGCTCTGCAAACGCAGATCCTGAGCCCAACCCAAGGGCACCGGCAAATGCCATTGCACCAAAAATAGACGCCCGTTTGACGCTTTTTTGCGGAATGGCGCTAGACTTTGTTCCCTCAATGGAAATCGGATGCCCAAGAGACGAATTATGGTTAGTCAGCTGTTTGGTGAACATGTTTATGTTTCCTCCCTAGATCAAGAACCGGACGACCGGCTTGTTTCATCACCGCAATCACGCACCAAGTTGAACAAACCCAGGAGATGACCCTGCAAAGCTCCAATCGGAAATGATTGTTTGTCGCAGCCGTAGGCTGCATTTCGAATGGCGCTTCAGCTGTGTTCAAATCCCCGGCATCTCAATTGCAAAACCCTGTCTGGCGGACTCGCTCAGCGTAGTGGCCCGGTCAGTCTATTTGGGAGAATCGAAAATGAAGTGGGTGGGCTCGTGCTACTCCGGAAGCTAAATTGAGGATTTTATATACCTATATTGTATAGGTTTAAAAGTCAACGCATCTAGCATAGTTTCCGGGTTAAAGAGCAATTAGCCTTTGTTGGGTATATCGTTTGGCAGTCGAACGCTCATAGCATCCCGATTGGATTTGGCATTTTGACAGGAATTGATAGAAACCGATGAATTGACGCAATAAGCCTAACTCTATTGGTCATTTGACCTCCTTGCCTCTGCAAGAAACCCAAGGGGTCATAATGACCGAAAAGGAAGCCAGTCAAAGACCAGCTTCCCAGGCAAACTCACAACGGGTTCGGAATCGAAGGTCAGCTCGCTGCTGGCCAGGAGATATGCTTATATTCCAGAAACTCCTCGAAACCGCGTTCACCCATTTCTGCCCCGTTACCGCTTTGCTTGTAACCACCGAAGGAAACATCAGGACGAAGTGGACCGCCACCATTGATAGTCACATTTCCGGAATTGATCTTCATCGCGATTTTAACCGCCTCGTCATGCTCACCCCAAATATTGGCGTTCAGCCCGTAACGGGTGTTGTTAGCAAGGGCGATCATCTCGTCCAGAGAATCGTATGGCAACAGAACACCTACCGGACCGAATTGTTCTTCCTGGCAGATTTCGTCCGTGATCTGAACGTTGCCCAACAGCACAGGATTCATGAAGTAACCCTTATCGATGTCGGGGCGCCCCCCACCAGCCAGTATCTTGGCTCCTCCAGATATTGCGCGCTGAACAAAACCCTCAACCCGATCACGATGCTCTGCGCGGATCAGAGGTCCGACCCAAGTGTCATCTTGCCATGGGTCGCCCACCTTCATTTCGGCAACGACTTCAGCCGCAAGCTCAGCGTAGTCATCATAGATTTCCCGCGGCACGAAAGTTCGCGACGTTACAGCACAGCCCTGACCTGCATTGCGGAACAGACGGTGCAAAGATGCCGACACAACATCCTTTGCACTAACCCCAGGAAGTACGATATTGGGAGACTTTCCGCCCAACTCCAGGACAACGCGTTTCGCGCTCGCAGCGGCTTGGGAAGTCACCATGGCACCAACTGCATTGGACCCGGTGAAAGTTACCATATCGACGCCATCCGCTTCGGTCAGCACCTTTCCGGCTTCCGGTCCACCTAGAATCAGGTTCAAAACTCCCGGAGGAACACCCGCCTGCTCGGCCAAACGCGTGAAGGCAACTGCAGTCAAGGGAACACGGGGCGAAGGCATGATAATGGTTGTGCAACCCGCTGCCAGAGCTGCACCAGCTTTCCAAACATAGGCGATGTAAGGAACGTTGTAAGGGCAAAGTGATGAAACGACACCGATGGGCTCTCGCTGGAGTAACCCAGAGGTTCCCGACCAGGGGTGGCGATCAAGCTCTTGAACCCACCCACCTTCGGGCCCTGTAGCGGCTTTGTCGGCCAACCAGCGAAGATGCTCGATTGGAAGATCTGTATTCAAGCTCTCGGCCAGAGACTTGGGGCATCCACCCTCCTGCACGAAGATAGACACAAGTTCATCACGATTATCCTGCATGAGATCCGCAAGCCGGTGCAGGATTCGGGAGCGATCCTCCGGGGATAGGTCCGTCCAACGCCCGTCGTCAAAAGCATTCCGCGCTGCATCCACAGCTAATTGGGCCTGTGCCGGGCTAGCCATCGGGACATCCAGCAGCGCATCCCCGGTCGCAGGGTCAAAAACGGTTGCAGATGCTTCAAGACCGTCTTGCCACGAGCCATCAATGAAACACTTTGGTTTCTCAATCAGGAGTTGCGCCTTTTCTGAGAGGCGAGGTGAAAACGACATGTGAGACTCCATTTATCGCGGCGTTCACATATTACCTATGTTATATAGGTATTTTTTGTCAACACTTTCCTCCTGGGTCTGTTTGCTATGGCTTCATCGCCTTGTCCCAATTCACAAGCTTGGAAGCATAAATTGCGGACTGATACTGTGCGATCAAGCGCCTCATGAAATTTTCCGCATGAACAAATTCGTCTTCAGTTATTCCTGCGAACCAGGTGTCATTCACCGAACGCAACTTGATAGTAAAACTGTCTAACGCCTTACGCCCTTTGGGTGAGAGCGAAATGTTAAGCGCGCGAGAATCTGTGGAGTCTTCCCGTTTTTCGATCCAGCCTTCGCGTTCTAGGTTATTGATTGAAGCTGTAACATTCGCAGCAGCGATGTGCAGACGATCTGCAATCAACCTTACACGCAATCCCTCGGCGTCCTCGGCCGTATAGAGGGCCATTAAGACCGAAAAGTCAGTGACGCTTAGTTCCAGATTGCGCGCCAATTCCTTGCGTATGCCCTGAAATCGACTCGCAAAGCCATACATTACCGACAGTAATTCTCGAAACTTCTTGTCTTTTCCATCACTCACAAATTCATCCAACGACACCGTAAGTTCGCTGACATCAGAACTTTTCTTATTTGCCATCTAGGTTCACCTTAATCTGCTGCAGTTCAACATATCGCCTTGTAATAGAAACTTCCACCCACTTAATACCTATTTGACATAGGTGTTTCTTATCATTAATACTGCCCAGAACCGGCAGTAAAGCACATTGGGCATCTCATGAGAAACGTCAGAACTAAAATCGGTACCCCCACCTCAGACACTGAAAACCTGAAGATGAGAGGTGTCGACGTCCTGACAGATGTTGTCGGACATATGTCTTTCGCAGAGGCGTATTATTTCATTGTGACAGGGCGCAAGCCGACGCAGCAGCAACTGAAAGTGTTCGACGCGGCCTTGGTTATCCTAATGGATCATGGGCTGACACCGACCGCTTTGGTGGCGCGTCTGGTTGGCGATTCACTGGTCGACAATCCCCAGGTTGGTGTCGCGGCGGGGATTATGATGGTCGGCGACAAATTCGCAGGCACAATTGGCGGCGCAGGTGCACTCTTGCAGGAAGGCATTCAGGCGACTGACAAGCGCGCTTGGGCCGAGGATACTGTCGCACAGTTTAGGGCGAAGAAGCACCGGCTTCCCGGGTTCGGTCATCCATACTACAGCCCAACGGATCCGCGCGCCGAGCGCCTTTTTGAGATCGCTAGAAATGCCGGCGTTAAGGGCGACTACATTGAGTTAATCCAGATTTTGGGTGACGAGTTAAACAAGGCCAGCGGACGCATTTTCACGATGAATGCCACTGCCGCGCTTGGTGCAATTCTGAGCGAGATCGATTTCCCAGTTGCTGCAATGCGTGGTGTGGCCGTCGTTGGGCGGGCCGCCGGACTAGTGGCCCATGTCATGGAAGAGCACCAGGAACCTATTACTCCTGCATTGATGCGGTTTGCAGGGGAAATCCCTTATGAAGACCCTGAGGGATAACTCTTAACCCTGAAGCATCCTGAACGATCCAAAGCGGCAATGTAACCGAGGGAGAAACCATGCAACTTCTGAAAGCCCTAGTCCTCGCAATTGCAAGTACATGCGTTACCAGCGCCGCGATTGCAGCTGATTTTACGATGAAAATCGGCACACCCACTCTCAATGACATTCAGCACGAATGGATGAAAAGGGCAGAAACCCGCATCGAAGCCCGCAGTAATGGCCGTATCGAAGTAGAGCTGTTTCCTGCTGCACAGCTTGGCACCGTACCTCGAATGATCGAGGGGCTGCAATTCGGCACGCTGGAAGGCCTAGTCGCACCGTCCTTCTTCTTTTCCGGCCTCGAAAAGCGGAACGCGGTTCTTGCGGCCGCTGGGCTATTTCAGGATCTCGATCATTGCCGCCGAACATCATCCGATCCAGAGTTTCGCGAAATAGTTTTTCCGATCATGCGGAATGTTGGCATAGAAACGCTGGCAATCCTCTGTTCAGCTCCGCAGGCTTTTCTTACTAAGACCGAGTTGAATTCGGTCTCGGACTTGGAAGGGCTGAAAATCCGAGTCTTGGCATCGCCGTTTGAAATCGAGCCAATGACGGCCTTTGGCGCGAGCCCGATCCCAATGCCTTTGGGAGAAGTTGCACCGGCCCTTCAGCGGGGTACTATTGACGGGGTTAGTTCACTTCCGATCGTATTCTCTAAATTTAAGATGCATACCATTGCGTCGCACATAACCTTGACCAGGCTGTCGCAATTCGCCGTGCCGGTGTATGTCAGCAAACCTTGGTTCGACAGCCTACCACCTGATCTGCAGCAAATCCTTCGAGAAGAGGCCAGCGCTATTGAAAAAGAGCTGCCGGCGTGGGCCGACCGAGAAAATACCGCAGCAGTTTCGACTTGGATTGAGAATGGCGGCACCGTTTCAGAGTTACCCGCTGGCGAACAAGCACTACTGAACGACCTCGCGCTCAAAGCTACCAATCGTGTTTTGGATCAGGATTCGGAATTGCGAGCATTCTACGATGCCTTATCTGCCATTGCAGTGCGGAATTGATGCCGTTTCTCCAGTCCGTTTTTAGAAATGTGGCGGCCGCAATTCTTCTTGTGGTCGTCATTTTGAACTTCTCAAATGTTATGCTGCGCTATGTTTTTGGCCAATCTCTTATCTGGGCCGAAGAGGTTCTGATATATTCAAACATCTGGGTGGTGGCGGTGGCGGCAGTTGCAGTTACAGTCGATCGCGGTCACCTGACGATCGATGTGCTGGGACAGGCGACAGATTCCAGATGGCGTCGTGTCCTTGCATTCCTATCGGACGGCATTGTGCTTGCGGTTAGTCTGGGCGCGGTCACCGCATCACTGGCTGCCATTAAGATATTTTTGTATTCGTCTCAAAGCTCGGTGTCGGCCAAGATACCGATGTGGCTTCCACACAGCGCATTTCTTGTCTGCTTTTCTGCGATTGCAGGAATATCCGCCTACGGACTGATTCAGCTTGTACGGCGCGGAGCGAAGTCAAGATGATGTTTCTTTCGCTCGTCGGACTACCCGTCGTTCTTCTTTTTCTTGGCGTACCTGTGTTTGCTGCATTGATGGCCGCAGTCCTCGTTACAATGGTGTTTTTCACCTCAATGCCGATCGTAGCGTTGCAGCAGATCATGTTCGGGTCGCTGGACAAGTTTTCATTGATCGCAATTCCATTTTTTATTTTCGCCGGCGAAATGATGGGAGTTGGCGGGATTTCCAGGCGGATCATCAATTGGGTTCTGTCGATGTTTGGAGGCCTGCGGGGCGGACTGCCCGTGACTACGGTCGGGGCAAGCACATGTTTTGGTGCAATTTCGGGATCCTCACCCGCAACAGTTGCCGCAATTGGACGGCTGCTGTATAAACCGTTGCTGGACAAAGGATACGACAAATCTTTCGCCGCCGGGCTGATCACGTCTTCAGGCGCCATTGCAATAGTCATTCCTCCGTCGGTGGCAATGATTCTGTACGGAATTGCAGCTGAACAGCCCATCACAAAACTGTTTATTGCCGGAATTTTGCCAGGACTTTTACTGGCAACTATTTTGTCGGCGTATCTCTATGTAACTGACCGAAGCACCCAGGAAAACAAGACCGAGCGCTTGCCGTTCTTGTCGGCCACCAAAGAAGGGTTTTGGGCACTTTGTGCGCCAGTACTGGTTCTTGGAGGCATTTACTTGGGTGTATTTTCGCCCACCGAAGCCGGTGGGCTGGCTAGTGTTTACGCAATCATTGTGTCAGTTCTTGTTTACCGCGAAGCGACTTGGCGCGATGTTTTGCTTGTCGCTGGGTCGGCGGCCATGCTGACGGCGCAGGTCATGCTAATCATCGCCGCTGCGGGTGCTTATTCTTGGCTGTTGACGGTGAACGGCATTCCTCAGCACGTTACAAATGTGCTGGGTGCTCTAGGCGAGAATCCCGCTGCTTTTTTGATATTGGTCAACTTGTTGTTTTTGGCTGTTGGTTGCGTGCTTGACCCGAATTCCGCCATTCTGGTACTAGCCCCTCTCTTGGTTCCGGTTGCCATAACCATGGGAATCGACCCGATACATCTTGGCATCATTATGACAGTGAATCTGTCGATTGGCATGTTCACTCCACCGCTTGGATTAAACATTTTCGTT
>NZ_JBQFOY010000041.1:0-9903 GCF_056533985.1 Ruegeria sp. E8 | reverse complement strand
TTTGTCGATCACAATCTTCCTCGGCATTCCATTGATCTCCAACATCCTGGCGAAGAACTTGGTGGCAGCTGGTTTGTTGCGACGCCGTGAAAGCATGAAATCAAGGGTCTTGCCGTGTTTATCGACCGCTCGATAGAGGTAGACCCACGCGCCTTTAACTTTGATGTAAGTTTCGTCCATTCTCCACGAACGGTCACATGGCCCTTTGCGGCGACGTGCTGCCTCAGCGATTGCACCAGAATACCGTGTTACCCATCGGTTTAGCGTGGTGTGGTCCACTGAAACACCGCGCTCGGCCATGATTTCTTCCAAATCCCGGTAAGACACACCGTATCGGACATAGAAAAACACCGCGAACAGGATCACATCCTCCGGATATTGCGCGCCTTTGAAGGAAATCATGAACTGACTTTCGACTGATTTTACCGAAAGTCATTCACCCGCAGCATCTGACCTCGTCAACAGCTAAAAGTTTGCAACAGATCCCCTTTTTCATAGAAAACTTTAGACATGTTCACTGTCAATCGCTGACGGATTTGACTTTAGCGAACTTCTCCAGCTCCCAAGCGCCGCCTTCATGGCCATTTCCGGACTGCTTCACTCCGCAAAAGGGGGGAAGCAGTGCCGTCGAATTTGCCGTTCATTTAAACCATGCCAGAGCGGAATTGCCTTGCTACCCGTAGCCTACGGACCTTGTCAGTGGTCTGGACCTAGTTGGTCAGATTTTAGGGCATGTCTCAGGCCAATGCCATAACCTCTTCCTCGGTATCAAACGGAGTCATGATCAGAGCCGGTTGCAGGCAGATTGATGCTGGAGGGGGTGGACACAGGTCAGCTTCCGGCCACCCGATCCCGAAGGCCGACAACGGAGACCGACCTTCAAAGATAACAGCGTCCCTCTGACCTGATTTGTTTAGCGGATTGCTAGCCAAGCTCCAGATTGTCCCACACGCGCTGGCTGGCTTTGTTCAGTTTTTCAATGGCGTCAGGAACATCGATTGTCTGAACTTTTCCACCATCGACGATTGTTTTCCCGTCGACAATTACGGTGTCCACATCATCGCCCGCTGCTCCCATCACCAGAAATTTGAATGGGTCGTATAGTGGTGCCGCCCTGAGCGTATCGCGGCGCACCATCACGATGTCGGCCTTGCACCCCGGTGCCAGCCTGCCTAGATCGCCGCGGCCAAGCGCGTCTGCCCCCCCCACCGTCGCCATGTGAAAAATGTCCGGCGAGCAAGCCGCTGCCGAAGAGCTTTCCACGATCTTGCACACGACGGATGCCATGCGCATTTCGTTGAACATGTCAAACGGGTAGGAATCCGTTCCAATGCCCTGGCGGAAGCCTTTGTCACGGTATTTCTGAATGGAATTGATGACACTGCCGCGGCGGGCCTTGATCCAGGGAATGTGGCATAAAGTCGTTTTGGAATCCCGCAGCAGCGCAACCTCATGTGGCGCCATGGAATCGGCATCACCGTCAGCAGAGAGAATCTGACCATGGCCAATAATCAGGTCCGGCCCCAGCAGACCAACGTCTTCGAGGAATTCAATGGTTGTCTTGCCGTAGGTCTGACGCACCCATTCAAATTCATTGGGTGACTGCCCGGCATGCAACTGAATGGGTATTTTCAATTCATTCGCGTATCGGCGTGTGTCCCGCAGAAGATCGGGATCACAAGTGTCAACCTGCCCCGGTGCCAACATTGTCCGCAGGCGATCATCAAAGCGACCGTTCCAATCCTGACAAAAAGTCACGCAATCTTCGGTGCGCTTTCGGGCGTTGTCCGGGTAGTTTTCATAAAAGACACTGCTGCTTTCAGTCAGTCCATAAAATCGTGTCCGATAGCGTGGCCCTGTGTAACATCGTAATCCTGACTCACCCGCCAGCTTTGCCACATTTTCAGTAATCGAGATGTCCCCGTCGCCCCCGATTTCAAAGTCAAACCCCATTTCTACGATGGTGGTTGAACCGGTGCGCGCCAGTTGAGCAAGCGCGCAGGTCGCTCCGGCAAGCTGCGCATCCGGATCCGTCGCACCGCGCAGAGATGGAAAGATATTGTACAGAGATTTGAAATTCTGGGATTTGGCCTCGGATGAAACATTGTCACCATCCTCAAGCAAACCCTTGGTGAAATTTGTATCGCAAAGATGCAAATGGATGTTGACGAAACCTGGTATAACCAGCTGACCCGTCGCGTCGATCGTGCGATCAACCGGCTCGCTATAGTCGGACCCCACATAAATGATCTCGTTGCCGCTGAAGACAACCACGCCATCTTCCAAAACGTAGTGGGTGTCTCCGTTCCAGGCAATTACTGTCCCGCCTACTATATTGCTAATCATCTTGTATCTCTCTTCAATTATAGGTGGTTAGCTCTGTTTCTCGGAGGAGCGAACTCTCCAGGATTGGAAACGGGTGAACAGTTTTCCGGCGATCAAAACATGAAGCAGGCGCACGGCCAGACAGGTGTATACGATCAGCATTGACATGGCCGCCGCCGCACCGATTTCGCCCATTTCCTCCATGTGAATGGCGGCAACAGATGCCATTTTCGTGTGGGGTCCATATAGGAATATCACCGCCGCAACGGTCGTCATCGAAGTCAGGAAAAGATAAAGCGCGATGTCCAAAATCGCCGGCAGGCAAATAGGTACCGTTATGCGAAAAAAGCTCTTGCGCATTGGAACCTTCATAGAGGCAGATACCGCCTCGAATTCGGCATCAAGTTGTTTAAGCGCGGTGACCGCCGTGAGATGAGCGACTGTATAAAAGTGAGTGATGGTGTTGATGACGATGATGGCGATTGTTCCATAAAGGAAACCGAACGGATTTGCCGGGTGATTGATAAAGAACAGGTATGCCAAGCCAAGAACTAGACCTGGGATAGCCATTGGCATGAGTGCGAAGAACTGAATCAGTTGGCGAGTAGCACCATCGCCCCGTGGTTTTTCCACGAGATACGCACCGAGAAAAATGATCGATGTACCAATGATCGACACCCAAAATGATGCGGTAAGCGAATTTGCGAAATTTTCCCAGCCGACACCTTCAAAGTCAAACGTGTAGCTTTGAAGCGTGAATTCGAGGTTGTATGGCCAGAATTTGATTATGGCCGCGTACTGGGTCATTCCGATGATACCCAATGTGCAGATTGTAATGAACGAACAAAATGCCAGCATTGAATAGTCGACCATGGGGTTGGGCTTTGGTTCGTAGGGAACGGACCGAGCGGTGATCATTGCGGCCTGCTTGCGCGCAGACAGCCGGTCGATGACGAATGCTATGGCAGCGGGTATCAGCAGAATTACAGATACAACCGCACCCATTCCAAAATTCTGCTGGCCCACCACTTCCTTATAAATGTCGGTGGCAAGGACATTGTAATTGCCACCAATGATTTTCGGCACGCCGAAATCGGTGAAGATCAGAATAAAGACCACAAAGGCGGCGCTGATCGTTCCAAAGCGTGCGCTGGGAATGGTGACTGTCAGAAAAGTTCTGAGTTTGCTGGTCTTAAGCGCCTCGGCCGCTTCGAAAAGCCGACCATCCGAGAGCGCTAAAGATATCGAAATGATCAGCACCGCGTGGGGGAAAGTCCAAAAAACAGAAGCGATAACGATTCCGATCGGTCCGTAAATGGAATACCCGAACAATGCGTCTTTCAATACGCCCTGATTGCCGAACCAATAGACAAGGGCAATAGCCTTTACCAGTGAGGGGCTCAACAGCGGCACCAGTGCCATGACCTTGAAAAAGGTCTTGTATGGCATGCATGTGCGGGTCAGCGCGAACGCGTAGGTAAAGGCCAAAACGATGACGATAAAGGCCCCGAGACTGGCGATAAAGAAGCTATTACTGATGGAATTTGAAAGGGCCGGAGTCGAAAAATAAGTGATATAGTTTTCCAGACCTATAAAGTTGCCGTCGCGGTCCTGAAGGCTTCGCATGACCAGCATGGATAGCGGGACCACCAGTGCAAAAACAAAACAAGCGCCCAAAAGCAGAAGTAGACCGCGGACGAGCCAGTCATCGGCGTCCATTCGGCGGCTATTTTTTCGGGGGGAATTCTTAGCGATGCTGGTCATGTCGTCTCATTCCTCCACTGCAAAAAGACGCAAGCTATCTTGCGGAAAGGAAAGACCAATTTTGTCTCCTGACTTCAGCGAAAGCTGTCGCAGCGCCCCTTTCCCGACATCAGCCATAACCAATTGATCTGGCAATCCGTCCATTGCAAGATACAGGCGGACAAAGGCGCCGAGATGTTCGATTTCATTTACTCGGGCTGCAAGTGATGTGCCGTCGATATGTTTCAGAATCTGAATATCTTCCGGTCGTATTGCCGCGCGAGCTGTAGCTCCTGAACTGAAGCCACTTGCATCACACGACAGCTCAAATTCCCCACAGCGAACTTTGTTGTCATCTGTGACAGTGACGGAAATGAAGTTCGTGCTGCCGATGAATTCCGCCACAAATGGACTTGCGGGATTGTCATAAATTTCCCAGGGGTTACCGATTTGCTCAACCTCTCCCTGTCGCATGACAAGAATTCGGTCGGCCATCGCTTGCGCTTCCTCCTGATCATGCGTCACCATGATCGTCGTCACGCCAAGGCGCTTTTGAAGTTCGCGAATTTCACGCCGCAAATGCCCGCGGACCTTCGCATCAAGTGCCGACAAGGGCTCGTCCAGCAATAGCAGACCCGGTGATGTCGCCAAAGCGCGGATCAGCGCAACCCGCTGCTGCTCACCGCCTGATAACTGATTGGGATGTTTATCAATGTGCCCCGAAAGGTGGACCAGTTCCAACAGCTCAGCAACCCGGGAGGCGATTTCTTCTTTGGGTTTATTTTGATTGATCAATCCATAGGCGACATTGCTTCCAACAGTCAGGTTGGGAAACAGGGCATAAGATTGAAACACGATGCCGAAATCACGTTTCGAGACCGGCCAGTTGGAGATGTCTTGGTCGGCCTGGATGATCTGGCCGCTGGTCTGAGTTTCCAACCCCGCTATGCACCGCAGCAATGTTGTTTTCCCGCATCCGGATGGGCCTAGAAAACAAACAAACTCCCCTGGGTAAATATCAAAGGAGATGTCTCGCAGAGCCTCAAATGAGCCGAATCGCTTCGATACAGAATTAACTCGCAGATATGGTTTCATAGTTACCCCGATCGATAGCGCCGCGCCTCTGGTTCGGAGGTGAATGGGCGCAATTTGGAAGTTAGACTGCAACTTCGTTGTGCAAACACTCAAGACAGATTTGCGAATTCAGCTGCGCCTGCCGGTACTGCGGGTGAAATCAGGAGAATTGTTTGGAAGCGACGGCTTCGAACTATCTATCTGACACCTGCAATCCATTTGTTTAATACCCGGGGTGAGTTTCTGGTTAACGTCGCACTTTCCCCGGGTATCTGAATTTTGCGCTTCTAATGGCGCTGGCTAGTTTTTGGGCTCAGATTTGCCATCATAGCGACCCCGCCATTCAGTGTTAATACGAGCCTTGTTGTCCGCTGCCCAAACGAAGTCATTATTGATCATCATATCCACTACTTCCGGTGGGAAGTTCTCGCGTTCAACTGTCATGCCCGGCATTGCGACGACCGAAGAGGAAGAAGCATAGAACCGCATGATGTCTTCATTTATGGCCCAGTCGATGAACGTCTTCGCGTCTGGCTCGTTCTTGGTTCCTTTCAGAATAGCCATCGCCTGCATTTCCCAACCGATGCCTTCCTCTGGAACGATCACATCAATGGGGGCACCTTTAGTCTTAAGCGTGGCCCCCCTGAACGGCCATGAAATACCAACAACGTATTCCCCAGCCGCCGCCTGGTTGCACGGCTTTGAACCACCATGTGCATAGGAGGCGATGTTTTCATGCAGCCCGTCCATGAATTCCCAGGCCTTTTCTTCACCAAACATCTGAATCCAGCTGGATACCGCTAGAAAACCAGTGCCCCCGGAAACCGGATTTGGCATCGTGATTTGCCCGCGATAGACAGGATCGGTCAGGTCAGTCCATTTTGTCGGACGTGGAATATTTAGCTTTTCTGCCTCAACTGTATTGAAGCAAATTGCGCTGGCCCATCCGTAAATACCAGTCCAATGCGGAGGATCCTGCGAATCCCGGTATTTGGCATCCAGGTTCTCTACACCCTTGGGCGTGTATGGCAGGAACATGCCCAACTGATCCATGCTCAGCATGCTGGTTGCCGCCATTGCGTAGATGACATCGGCGCGGGGGTTGTCCTTTTCAGCCCGCAACCGGGCATCGATAATACCCGTGGAATCCCTTACCCAATTCACTTTGATTTCCGGATGAGCCTCCTCGAATTGTTGCCCGATTTTTTTGAGCTTATCGCCATCCATTGTCGCATAGATCGTTATTTCACCCGACAGGGCCGGAGTGCCGGTCGCAGCCAGCAACCCCGCGACCAACAAGCCTTTTAAGGATTTGCTTGTGTGGTGCCATTTTTTCAGATCGGCGCTTTTCATTATAGCCCTCCATGTCTTCGTGCCATTTGGGATTGCATGGAAGATTTTCACGATGCCTGGAGTAGGGATAGCAAATATTTGCGCCACCCCCAATTTCCGGGGGCGACTCACCGTCAGGTTTATCCTCGCAAGATGGAGTTATTTATGGAAGTTGAGCAAAGCGGCTTTTTTCGAGGACTCTGGGCCAGAGCTGCCAAAACCCTTCAAAAAACAAGAGCTAATGCAGAAATCAGAAGCATATCTCTTCCAGGCCGCGCACGTTGAGAAGTCGAATCGCATGGCCGCTGCGCGAAATCAGGCCGTCTTTTTCAAAGCGATCCAATGTCAAAGAGATGGACTGGCGGGTCGCGCCTATCATGTTGCCCAGTTCCTCTTGAGTGAAGTTTTCGCTTAGATACGAACGGTTTTGCACTTGCTGGAGGTCAGCATCAGCCAGTGTCAAAAGCAAATGTGCCAGACGCGTGCTCATAGATCGCGTTCCCATGATCTGGACGAGGGAGGTATAGAGTTTACCTTTATAAATAAGCCCTTCGATGACTCCGACCGCGAGATTTGGGATCTGACGGATTAACTGTTTGAGAACGACTCCCGGCAGCCAAAGGCCGACGCTGGGTTCCACGGCCACAGATGACCACATGTGATCACCGCCGCCGAAAATCTGCGGGGCACCAACAAAATGTCCGGCGGGCCAGTATGCCAGAGTTATTTCACGTCCAGCCGGTGATACATAAAATGACCGGATTCTTCCGGACCGAATAAAATGGATCCCTTGATGTTTTTCTCCTTGTTGAAAGAAAAACTCTCCTTTGGCGTATGAGGTTTCCTGTCCACTTTCCAACAGCAAATCTAATTCATCCTTGCTGAGGTGACTCAGAATGTCCGGATTCGTATCGCTTTCGACGAGCGATTCAGTCATGTGGACCGCTTTTTCCTCGGAAGCCGCTGTCTCAATGATTGAATGCGGGAGTTCCCGCTTTTTGTCTCTGACCATCCGGTATCCAGCGTTAGATCACATTTGCCCAAAAAACGTTATCTCACTGGAATTCGGTGATCAACTATCCGAACTGCGCTCAAAAAACTTTTGCTAGGTACGCTGCACCTGAAAGCGTGAGAAGGCCAGCGACTGCCAGACGAAGCAATGTCGTTGGAAACCTTTGCGCCAGCAATGCGCCCAACGCTGCACCAATCACCACAATGACAGTAATGGGAAACGCAATGTCGAAGTTGACGCGCCCCATGACCATATTCCCCGTTGTCGCCAGAATTCCGATGGGGATTTGAATTGCCTGCCCCAGGCCAATTGCCTGACGCAGATCTGCATTTAGGGCCAGCATGATCGGAATCAAGATCAACGGACCTCCGGTGCCGGTTATTGCCGATCCAAATCCTGTTACAAGGCCGATCAGAATCAATCTTCCACCTCTTTGTCTGACCGGATCAGCCGGCTGGCGTCGTACCACCGTGAGTGTATGAATGCCGGAAGCAATGCATAAAACACCGATTATTATCTGAACGCTCGTGGAAGGAATAAGGGTTAGCGCAAAGGATCCGGCAAATGCCGCAATGCCAGCACCTAGTGCGAGCGCAAGAAAATCCGACAGGATTATTTTTCCGGCTCGCCCAAAAACAAGCGCCCCGACAAATCCGGTAAAGATAAGTGCGAACATGCAACTTGGAATTGCAGTGTGTATGGGGACATCGCCGAATACTTCTAGACTGGGCGCAAGCAGCAGCCCGCCAATCGCTGTTGAGCCAATGAGCAATGCGATAACAAAATTTACAATAATAAAGGGGATATTTGATATAAGATCGGTGTCCATTGCTGCATCATGCGCAGGCCCCCCCCCGTTATCGAGCAATTATTTGCGCACAGGCAAAAGCGTTGCTGATCCGCTGTTCACATGAATGCTATGCCGCAGGTTGGTTTTGAAGGTGTAGACGCCCCCGCTGGCCTCGATGTGCCATTGTGGGTTTGCAAACAACCTGAATGGAGGCGTCTATGGAAGAGATTAGCATGGTTGGCCTGGATTTGGCGAAGAATGTGTTCCAGGTGCATGGAGCGGACAGAGCAGGTCACGCTGTAGTCCGAAAGAAACTTCGCAGAGGTCAGGTTCTGGACTTCTTTGCGAAGTTACCGCGCTGTGTGGTTGCAATGGAAGCGTGCGCCAGTGCGCATTACTGGGGGCGTGAGGTCGGTCGTTTGGGTCATGATGTCAGGCTGATCCCTCCGGCCTACATCAAGCCTTTCGTCAAACGTCAAAAGAACGACATGGCTGATGCGGAAGCGATCTGCGAAGCCGCGAGTAGACCAACGATGCGCTTTGTTGCCGTGAAAAGTGAAGACACACAGGCATCAGCGATGGTTCTTCGGGCGCGGGAACTATTGGTTCGGCAGCGCACTCAATTGATCAACGCTCTTAGAGGTCATCTTGGTGAGCTCGGACAGGTGGCTCCGCAAGGCGCGGCCAATATTCGTAAGCTGGTTGCGTTGGTGGACTCTGGCGATAGCGCGATCCCGGATGTGGCCCGGGAGTGCCTTGAAAGACTGATCGGCATGCTGAACCAATTGGACGGTCAGATCAAAGAACTGGATGTCGAGATTGCACGCCGCGCACGGTCAAACGAAACCGCGCGCCGCTTGATGACGGTGCCAGGAATTGGTCCGCTCATCGCAACTGCGCTGGTTGCCCTTGCCCCACCACCGGAAACGTTCCGCCGTGGTCGGGATTTCGCCGCCTGGCTCGGGCTGGTTCCAAGACAGCATTCAACAGGGGGCAAACAACGCCTCGGGGCAACGACAAAGATGGGAGAACGTTCGCTGAGGCGATTATTGATCATCGGCGCCAACAGCGTTGTCATGTGGCGCGCTCGAAATAGAACGAGAACAGATCCCTGGCTTGATCGCCTGATCGAACGCAAGCCGCCACTGCTGGTTCGCGTGGCCCTGGCGAACAAGATGGCGAGGATCGTTTGGGCCTTGATGAGCAAAGGGGGAGTCTACCGGGCTCCGGCTGCCAACGCATAAAGCGTCGGCGACCGAGAGACGGCGGAAACGGAAGAGGACAATGGACGGTATGGCATCAGGATCGTGAGACCGGATCGGGAAAACCAGCTTACGACACAGTGCTTCGAGCACGTGGTTTTGAATTGGACCAGATCCGCTTACACCATACGGGCCAGCGGCTAGTGAAAAGGCCGCGCAACAGGCCGAACACATGTCAGTACCCGAACCGATGCTGAAGACCGACTAAATTACCTCTTGCGTTTTGGGCGTCTACACATGTTGCAAAGATTTGAGCCCGTTGAGTTGTTTCAGCAACCGCTTGTGCGTCAGGTGGCGAGCTCAGCGAACTGTTGAAATGGGCAGAGTCCGGGTGTGATTTGACCTTTGCGGATCATGTGCGCCAC
>NZ_JBQFOY010000040.1:0-10011 GCF_056533985.1 Ruegeria sp. E8 | reverse complement strand
AGGATGCGGTTGGTGAAGACAAGCTCATGCTTTCCGGTGGTCGCCGGTTTGAGACGGAATTCGGCACATTCATTGCCCCCAACATTTCCAGCCACCCAGAAGTTGGTATTGGGTCCTGGTCTGCCCTGGATCTGGCCAACGCCTTGATCCATGGGACCGGACCAGAAGGGCAGCACTATTTTCCAGCGTTTCCCTATACATCTTACGCCAACATGTCAGCGGATGACATCGTTTCGCTTCACGCGTTCCTCGGCACTCTGCCACCAGCCACAACTGCAAGCGTTCCGCATGAGGTTCACTTTCCCTTCAACATTCGACGCGGACTGGGGGGATGGAAGCTTTTGTTCATGTCGCCAGGCTGGGTAGTCGAAGGTGATCTGACCAACCAACAAAAGCAAGGCCGGTATCTGGTGGAGGCGTTGGGTCACTGCGCCGAATGCCATACGCCGCGAAATGGCTTAGGTGGTCTGAAACGAGACCTTTGGCTGACAGGTGCACCAAATCCAAACGGGAAAGGTCGCATCCCGGGCCTCACCTCAGACCAGCTTGATTGGTCCGAGGCTGACATCGCCGAATACCTGAAATCCGGCTTCACGCCGGACTATGACAGCGCAGGTGGTGAGATGGTGGAGGTCATCGAGAACACATCACGCCTCACGGATGAGGATCGTTTGGCGATTGCCGCCTATCTCAAAGCTGTTCCTGTTTCGTCGACGGGGCTTCCATCAGAGTAACAGTCGTTCGGCGCCATGCTGCGGGGACCAGATGCTGTTGCCGGTCGCCAGTAGGAAGCTGTGAGGCCTATTCCCTTTTCACCAAACACCTGTTTTACGTTTTGAACATCGGAGCTCACCAATCACCCGAGTTTCTGTTCATGATTGACTGAGGGTCGCGGCCAAATGACACAAAAAATCGCTCTTTGGTCCATTCCAATATCCATTGCGGTACTGGCCCTAAAACTGTTGGCTTGGTGGCTGACGGGCTCAGTGGCTTTGTTGTCGGACGCAATGGAATCTACCGTGAATGTCGTTGCCGCGCTGTTGGCGTATTTCGCAGTTCGGGTCGCGAACAAGCCCCCTGATAAAAACCATCCGTTTGGTCACAAAAAGGCCGAGTATCTTTCCGCTGTCGTCGAGGGCGTGCTGATTGTGCTGGCGGCGTTCTTGATCATCAGAGAAGCAGTGCTGGCGCTCCCAAACCCGCATCTGGAGGATGCGCCGCTGCTCGGCATCATTGTCAATGTCATTGCAACGGGTGTGAATGGCGCATGGGCCTACCTATTGCTCAAAATCGGCAGGCGCGAAGGTTCGCCTGCATTGGAAGCAAGCTCCCGGCACATTTTCATAGATGTCATGACCTCAGTTGGTGTCATCGCAGGTCTGATACTTGCACTTGTCACCGGCTGGCTGATCCTTGATCCGATCCTGGCAATTCTTGTTGCACTGAACATCTTGTGGGAGGGCTGGAAAGTTATTCGGTCGTCCGTCGATGGCCTGATGGATGTGACATTTTCGGACCATGACTTGCAGATTGTTTCCAACGCAATCGAAGCAAATCTCGGCGCAGCCTTAGAGTACCACGACCTCAAAGGGCGCAGATCCGCGAATGTCATCTTCGTGGAGTTTCATCTTGTTGTGGACGGCACAATGCCAGTCAGCGCGGCGCATGATATATGCAATGACATCGAGGAAGAATTGGATCGTTTGTACCCGGGTTCCGTCTTTGTCATTCACCTCGAACCTGATGACGAGTTGAAGGGTGACGGGGTTAACTCCCACTAAACTGGTCAAATGGCTTTGCAAAAACTTTATTGGTTTGACTGATCTGACTAAGACGTTCGGCTTGAAATTCGTCAGACCTAAGACCGATGTGGGAAAGCCGAACCAGAAGTAATCTGTCTCCAATGTCACGAAGCGAGATGATCAAAATTGGAGGCGAAAATGAAAATTCAAAGAAAACTGGGGCAACTTCTTAGTACTGCGGCGTTTGCTTCGTTGATTGCGGCGACGCCTTATGTGCCAGCGTTTGATGCCGATGGTCGCCTACATTTTGAACCGTCATATGCCTTTGCCAAGAGCGGCAAGGGGAAAGACGGGGATGATCGTGACGATGACCGGGATGATAACTCGGGGTCGGGTAATAGCGGCCGTGGTGGCGACCGGGATGACGATAGAGACGATGATCGCGACGACGACAGAGATGATGACCGTGACGACAATTCGGGATCAGGCAAAAGTGGTCGCGACGACGATGACGATGACGATGACGATGACGATGATGACTCCAAACGCTCCAATAGAGGCAGCGGAAAGAAGGATCGGTCTCAAGCAGGGGGCAAAGCGTCGGGTTCGGCTGGGATAACAAAGGTCGAAACAAACGCTAACGGCATTGAAGTGCGTTACGCCGACGGAACCAAGGAGGAAATCGAAAACGGGCGGTATGAGAGAAAGAATGCTCAGAACCGAACTGTTGAGGAGCGCCCTGCGACTGGTGCTGACGTCTCCAGGCTTCGGTCTTTGGCAAATGGCATCTCAATCGACAACGTGCGTTCTTCTGGGCAAGGCGGCACTGCTGGAAGTCGACCCACGAAAATCGAACGCCAGGGCAACAATATCGAAGTGAACTATGCCAATGGTTGGAAAGAGGAGATCGAGTTTGGGCGCTACGAGTTGAAAGACCCGTACAACCGGACTGTCGTTGAGAGAAACGCAACGGCCTCTGATCGCCGGAGGTTACAGTCGGTTGCAAACTGAACAGCAACTCCAGTCGATAATCCGTTGGCGGCTTCTCTTAGTGAGGGGCCGCCATCGTCGTCAAAGAGGCCGCAGTTAATTTCCCTTGTTCCAAACATCATGGGCGATGAGTGCGGCCTCTACCCGATTTCGCGCATGAAGCTTGGACAGGATTGCCGTCATGTAATGCTTCACGGTCTTTTCCTGAAGGTCTAACTCGTCAGCGATTTCACGATTACTCAGTCCTTTGGCCACACGCCTAAGTATTTCCTCCTCACGATGCGTAAGGTCATCGAGAATGCTGCTGTTTATAGACATGCCGGTGTCAGCGTTGATTTGAAGCAATACCCGCGAGGCCAAGCCCGGAGAAACGAACCCTTCACCTGCGGCGATGCTGTTTAGTGAAGCGGTCAATTCGCTCGCGGTTACTCCCTTCACAATGTACCCAATCGCGCCCGCCTCCAACGCGTCCGCGACGTCGCTGCTATTCTCTGAGACCGTCAAGATTGCGATGAAGGGCGGATTTGCCATTGCCGCAATTTTACGCGTCGCGCTTATCCCGCCACCGGGCATCGAGAGGTCAAGAATGGCTATGTCCGGCTGATGCGTGTCGACCAGCGATACTGCCTCTTCAGCGCTGGACCCAGCAGCTAAAACTTCAAAACCATCAGCTTCATCCAACGTGCGTTGTAAACCATCCCTGAAAATTGGATGATCGTCCGCTATAATGACAGATGTTGTCATGATGCACTCATCTTTCTGGAAAACAGTGTCATAGCAATGGTGGTGCCTTCGCCCGGTCTCGATGCGACTTCGAATCTGCCACCAATACTCTCGACCCGGTCTCGCAAGCCCATAAGCCCCTGGCCACCATCGTCTCGCAACGCGGCTTCTTCTGACCTGTCAAATCCAGGTCCGTCGTCTTTGACCTTTACAACTATGCGGTCGTTCTGCGCCTCAGAGATAACGGTGCACTTGGAAGCTGGAGCATATCTCGCTGCATTGGAAAGCGTCTCCTGAAGGAACCGAAAAACGCACAGCTTGTCGGACAATGACAACGCTGGGTCCTGGGTACCCAGGAATGAAATATCCGGTCGCAACGGGCTGTGTTCTGCGTGATCCTCTACGGCTCTCTTCACAACATCGACGAGTGACAGGCTGTCGATATCTGGCGCGGACAGCCCTCGCGATATCGCACGAATTTCAGCCAGAGATTTTTGCAAAGACTGCTGAATTTCCTCTGCCTCTTTAGGCCTCTCGGACTCCTTGGAAAACGCCGCCTCCAGTCTAAGTGCGGCGAGCGACAGGTATTGCGCAGGACCATCATGCAGTTCGGCACCGAGTTTCTTTAGGAACCGATCTGTTTGCGTGGCATATCTTTCCGACGCGTCGACCACACGCGACCGCAACAGGGCATTCTGCTCAGCCATCCTCTCACTTTCTGTCAGGCGCTGTTTAAGAAGATGCCCCTGTCGTCGAATTGTTTTGTCGCCAATTGCGACGATGGAATACAGAACAATCGTACTCGTAAGAAATGCGGAACCGACGACCAACCAACTTGTTCGCCTGGCCTTGGCTAAGTCTAACTCAAGCTGATCTGCTCTTTCGTAGAACTCCGCAACTGCGATGATTTCGCCGGACCAGAGTTCGCGGATGGGGCTGTAAACTTCAAGTAATGGTATTCCCAATGCCGCCTCGGCGGCGCTCTCGGCATGATCAAGCTCTTCGAAAGAGCCGGAGATTTCTCCGGTCCATGCTCGTTTCAGATCATCCGTTGGATTGAAACGGTTCCCAATGATGTCTGTATCCGAGGCATGTGCAATCACGCCGCCTTGCTTCCAGAATTTGTAGGAGACAATGCGGTCACGCATTGGCTGGGTCATGAAAATCTCGTCCAGCGCCAGGCTCGCCTGCTCAGAAAGGTGGTCGCCATGTGCCAATTCCTGGCTGAGCGGGGATATTACGCTTTCCATATATAGCGCTGCGGAGTTGGCGGAGTTTTGGACGACTGCGTTTTGGATTCGATTCGACACCCAAACCCCGACTATTGCGGTAGCAGTACCCATCACGAAAATGCTGGCCGCAAGAAACACTCGCGACAACGACCAATTGCTTATCGTCAGGTCAGTTACATTCGCTTTCATCGTGAAATCGACTATGAACTACAATCTGTTATCGCACCACAGACCTTGGTCTGATGTGATCTGGCTAAATCTCAGATCCTGAGCTTCCACCCAGTGGCCAGAGTCAGATATAATCCATCGTTCTCAGTCTTTGCAGCATCGGGCATTGAACGTTTCCGCTATCACAATTGGCCGTAAGCTCACTCAAGGCGTGCTCCAGGCGGCTGAGCTCATCAATTTTGCTTCGAACGCTGGCAATGTGTGCCTCGGCCAGTTCTTTCACAGATCGACATTCTTCGGCACTTCCTTCTGACAGCTCCAAAAGCGCTTTTGCGTCTGAGAGAGGAAACCCCAGGTCGCGGCATTTCTTCAAAAATCGAAGTCTTCCAACATCGCTTGCTGAATAGAGGCGGCGATTGTTCTGAGCTCGTGCGGGCCTTGGCACTATACCTTCGCGTTCATAGTAGCGGATGGTTTCTATTCCAACCCCGCTTTGCCGGGAAGCCTCACCTATCGCAATCATGTGAAGTACCTCCGCTTGATCCTGTAGTTACTACAGGAGTTATACGCTCTGAATGCCGGTGCCTCAACACATTCAAACCGAGTGCCCAGGGAGCGAAAGATGAAGAAGTATTTGACCCTCAGCTACCTGGGATCGGTTTCCGCTCTGGGGGTTGCGACATGCTGTGTTCTTCCAATGGCCATGATGTTGCTCGGCTTGGGTGGCAGTTGGTTGGCGATATTCGGAAAAATAGCGGCAGCAAGCTACTATGTTCTCGCCATCTCAACAGCGCTGATCGCGGTTTCGTGGTTCGTAGCGCATCGAAACGGGACGTTGGCAAACCTGAAATGGTGGCTTGTCGGAAGCACGGCGATCACCGCGCTGGCATGGGTCATCGTGTTCAATGAGGCTCAAATCAACGATTATCTAATCATGCAGATGTGAGACAATGACAAAACAAACTGTGGTGCTGGATAGCACTTAGACCTGCCCTCGGTGTGGGCACGTTGAAATCGAGAAAATGCCAACTGACTCGTGCCAGTGGTTTTATGAATGCAAATCATGCAAGGCAGTCTTGAAACCACTAAAAGGCGATTGCTGTGTTTTTTGTTCCTACGCAACTGTCCCATGTCCGCCGATTCAAGACGGCAGTTTGTGCTGCGGTTAGAGGCAATGCCAGCTTTCTTCGCATTTCTGACGCTCTACGACAGGGATGCTACTTGGCAGCGAATTGGAGCTTTGTCCCTTCGACAGCCTACGCACGCTCGCAGCCCGAACCGGACATTCAAACTCATTCTTCGCGAGTTGTGTAAACGGGCGTGCAGGTTCACGACCTAGGAGGAGAGCAGATGTTCACCAGGTTCTTCACAAACCCAACGAAGGCCCGCGTATACTAGCAGGGCCTTTGCTGTTGCCTGATCGTATGGAGAGCGAGATACTGGGCGTGCTTCCAATCCAAATTCCAAAAAACATCAAGAAACACCAATTGGTGGAAATTCATGCCTAAGGACACAGAGTTCACCTTTGCAACCGCTGCCGCCAGCCATAGCAATGAAAAGCGATTTGAACCGAATGAACATGCGCACGAGTACTATCAGACGTCGCTGTTGAGTGCTGTGATGCAGGGTGTTTACGACGGAACGGTCACTATAGGTGATTTGCTGAAACACGGAGACTTTGGCCTCGGCACGTTCAATGCGCTCGACGGCGAGATGATAGTAATAGATGGCATAGCGTACCGGCTGGATGGTGAAGGAAAAGCATCAGTTGCAAGTGACACAGCCATGACCCCTTATGCTGCTGTCATCAATTTCGAACCCACAGTGTCGCTTTCGCTGGATGAGACAACGGACAAACACTCCTTTGAAGGTCGACTGGATGGGCTAGCAGAAGCGAAGAACCTATTTTACGCCGTTCGATTTACTGGGCGCATCAAACACATCAAGTATAGAAACGTCCTACGTCAGGACAAACCCTATAGACCTCTGCTGGAGGTCGTGAAAACTCAGGCAGAATTTGAGCTGAATGATGTGGACGGTACAATTCTGGGATTTCGGTGCCCGGACTATGCGGTGGGTATCGGTGTGCCAGGTTACCACCTTCATTTTATTTCGAGCGACTTGAGTAAAGGTGGGCACGTACTGGATTACACTCTTTCCGGCGGCCGATTGGAAATTGACCATACGTCTTCTTTGCACCTTGAACTTCCGGAAACCAGATCCTTTTCTGACGCTAACCTGACCGCAGGTGCTTCGGCAGACGGTATCCTGAAAGCAGAAAGCAACGATAGCTAGACAACTTTAAGTACCCCGAATGAGCGCGCAATATTCCGAAGCAATGAAAGTTGTAAGTACTCTGACTTCGGGGAGACGGTAGATGCAACTAGAAGTGGAGCCTCATTACTGAGCTTTTATATTTCCGAAATACGTAACCCGGAATTCATCCGACTCCGATTTGTGGCCTTTTTAGGCTTCTTCGAGCGCCTCAGCGATTTTGTTTGCGAGCATTTCTGGCTGATCAACGCTCGGCCAATGTGTGGCGTTTTCCAAGACGACCCGGCTTATCTTGTTTTCTTCTAACCAACGGACAGTGCCTTTGGGGCAATTGTCGGGGTTATAAAGGTAGGTGATATTTGCTGCACGTTGCAAAACTTCACCAGGTACGTGGTGTGTTGAAAACTTCTGGGTGTCGATGCCGAGCTGCCAAAGTGCTACAGGATCGGCCTTTGAGACTTCGTCGCGATATCTTCTTATGATAGGTGCGGATTTCGCCATTTCATCCAGTCGCATTAGAAACGCTCCGCGAAATTCTGCCGGGTCACTGTAGTCAGCGGCTATCCCGGAAAAATAGGCATCTGCGGCAGTAATATTTCCTTCCAACGAAACGATGGTGGTCAAAGGACAGTCAGCCCGGCCGGCGGCCAAGGAAGCTATGATTGAAGCGACCGAATGGGCGACAATAATCTCTGCCTCATACTTTATTGCTACATTTTTCACATATTTCGCCAGGGCTTCGAGAGTTGTTCTCCCAGCCAGGGGCTGAGCACCAAATCCTGGAAGATTGATGGGCAACAAACGATGGCTGATGGCAAGATGTGTCTCAGCCAATCCGTCAAACATGCTTCCATTGTCGCCAAAGCCGGCAACGAACAAAATGATCGGCCGATTGTCACGCACCCCTTTGAATTTTCTTGAGTATTCGGCGCACATATCAATCTCCTGAACTCTGCCGGACGCGCAATAACATGGCTCCAACGTGCAAGCTACTTTGTGTAAAGAAGGCTGTTTGCGGTGTATCGGGAGCTTTCTGCAACTCCTGTGGGAAGGACGTCAGCCGCAGTATTTTCGGACCTCAGTATCTCTAAGTCCCGTGGCGACAAGCATGCATCTGTTTCGGGCTTCGTAGTAATACCCGCGGGCATACCACATGACCGCTTCGGGCTCACTTCCATCTGAAACCATCCAGGCACCGCGCAAGTATTTCACGGCGTATGTCAGGTTGGTTTGCGCGTCCAAGAGGTCGGAAGCCTCTCCGCGAAACCCCATTTGGCGCGCTGTCGCAGGCAAAATCTGCATCAACCCGTAATAGGGACCGTTGCGGGCATGGGGACGATAGTCGCTTTCTCGCTGGATCACTCGGTGTACAAGGCTACGCGGCACTTCGTTTGCGTCTGCGGTTTCGTTGATCATCAGGCGCAGCTCGGGCGTCTCGCCGGGATAAAGTCGGGTTATTGGCTCTGCGGGTTCATTGCCGCAAGCGGCAAGAAATAACGCAGCAAGAACGGCTGTATATCGCATCAAAATTCTCATCCCATTAACTATGAGCATTATCAGTGCTCAACCGCGATTGATATTCAATATCCCAGGGTATTTTTGAGCGACTTTTGGCCCGAATTGATTTGGCACCTAATACCGACGGTGCACTCTCTTTTCAGTAACAACGTGCCGTTCTTTCTGACTCTCACGCACAAATACAAACAGGCCTGACCCCAAGATCAGTGCGATACCGATGGTGACCGGCAGGTTTGGGAGCTCTCCCCAGATGACCCATCCCCAGAAAATAGCCATGGGTAGACCGACATATTCAAACGGCGCCACTGTTGCAGCGTCTGCCATGCGGTAAGCCTGGCCGAGGCAATACCCGATGATTGCGGAATTGAAACCGAGTCCAATGAACAACCAACGGTCAGCCCCTTCGGGCCAAACCCAGGCACGCAGCAAGAAGATCAAGCTTTGGTTTTCAAACGCGCTGGCAAAGCGCCCATCCCCTGCTACCGACCAGAACAACAGGCTGACGACGATAAAGCACGCTTGAATGTACACAGCCATTGCTGAGGCTTTCGACTTTGCGCCAAGGAAACGGGTGAGCACGTTGTTGAGAGCATAGGTGAACGCAGCAAGAACCGGTAAGGCATACATCAGCAGACCAACCTCACGCTCGCCACCCGCCTCCCAAGGGCGGGTCATGATCACTACGCCTATGAACCCCACGAGCACGGCACCAATCCGCATCGGCCCAACTTTTTCGCCAAGCAGCGGGATACTCAGCAAAGTGATCATCAATGGGGCTACGAAGAAGACGGCAGTGGCTTCTGCCAGAGGCATCACCGCCAGGGCCGTAAAGAACGTCAGATTGGCAATAACAATCAGTAGACCGCGCAAAAGGTGAAGCCCCGGCTGATCGGTTTTGAGGATGCGCCAACCGCCCTCTATCTGGACGAGCGCCAGACTAAACCCGATCCCGATTAACGATCTTGTAAACACCATCTGGTGCAAAGGGTAACCGCCAGACAGGAATTTGATCAGCATATCATTGATGGAAATCGCCAATATTCCGATCAGTACGAATGCAATACCAACTGTCGGGTTTTGTAGTTTTTGTTCAGCTTTCATGGAGTGCCCTTTCATCGGGCCACTACCATGGGCCAAGAAATTGATCACGTCGCTTTGCGACACGGTAAGTTAGTCAATTGTCCGCGGCGCGAATCCGGAACCGCTTTCATTCTCGCTCTAAAAACCTTTGCGCTGAAGGCAGTGATTAGCAGCTTCCCTTACCCTTCTTTTTTCGGGTCGCTTGGGGACAAGATCATCTTCGATAGTGAGGTAAGCTCACAAGTGCAGCAATGGAGCCTCCGAATGCCGACAGGAAAACGACC
>NZ_JBQFOY010000039.1:0-13875 GCF_056533985.1 Ruegeria sp. E8 | reverse complement strand
CTTTGATTGGCGGAGTCGGATAGGTGGTGGGTACAGCCCCATCTGGAGCTCACCACGTTCTCTCTTCGGTGTAGCACCACATGCATCGAAGAGAGTTCCCCGCGGAGAACATCACTCGGCGTTATGTAGTTCAGCCAAGATTCGAAGGCCAAGGCGATACCCTTTCCGTTCTTCTAAATAGGTCAGTAGTTTTTACATAATTACTATTATGAGGCTCGGAGTCAGATCATATGAGCAGCAGGAAATTCGATGCCGGGACACAGCACTGAGCCCTTCGCGGGCTTCGTAGACAGCCAGCGTTCAGCTTGGATCAATCAGCCGGAAGGTCTGACCAAAGTGTCGGGGATGTTCTGCTCGGCGCTGTCGCGGTCAGTGCTGTGCCTCCGCAAGCTCAGACACGTTGTTCAGGGTCGCACCCATTGACTCTGGCGCGGTGCTGTCCGATCTAGGATCGGCATCTAGGACTACTGTTTTTACCATAGTACAGTTCTCTCTTGGTGTTGGAGGAATGCCCGGATGGATTTGGGGCGTTTCTTGTCCTGTCGGTTGTTGGCGCAATCGACAGGACCGCTTATTGCTCAGTGGTTTCGTTCTGTTGTCACTAAATCGTTGTTTGACCCTTTCCTTCAGCCGCACCAGGACTGGCGTTTACCACCGTTGTATGGTCGGGCGAGACCCTCGGAAATCAGGATGGCCCCGACGTCCTGCCTAGCCACACGCCCAACCGCCAGGAAGCGGTCATGCACGTCCAGATCTGGTTGGATGACCAGCTCTATCTGGTCCGCCGACTGGATGAGCTCTGTCAGCCTTGCTTTCGCTTTCAATCCCAGAGTCTTTTCCGCGTGGCACTGCGGTCGGTAGGTCTCAGGCGTATCGAAGCCAACGAGCCGGTAGCGGTCGTCGCCGTGGTCGATCGTGTCACCATCAATGGCAATCACCTCGGACGCGCTAAGGGTCTTTGTTTGTTTTGATGGTTCAATCCAGACCGCAACAAAGAACAAAGACGCGAGTGCAGCGCTGAGAAACAAGAGCCGATTCATGTGCCCTGCCCCAATATTTTGATGAGCCGAGTTCTCGAACGTGACCGCTCAGGTTTTGGATTTCGCGTCCAGAGCCTGAGCTGCTTCGAGACCCTCTGGGGTAATCGACTCGATCGTGTAATCTGATTTGACGCAAAGAATGCGCCCGTCGCCAAATTCCTGGTGATGTTTGAAAAGCCCCGGCCAAAGATCGAACTCTCTGGGCTCTGCGCCCGCGCGAGAGATCTTCGACTTGCACAAGGCTCCGACATAGTTCGGCGAGCTGTAAATGCAGTGGTACTTAGGTCGTCCAAGGGAAGCGAGTCCGATAAATTCGTAGCGGCATGTAAAGGGAACCTGATCTTCTTTCAGGCCCCGGACCATCTCGATGGTTACCACAGTGTATTGTCTCTTGTTGTCCGCCATGACGACCCCCTATGGGCCGTCTTCTACATCCAAAAGTTGTGGACTAAAACACAATCTACGTCAATATAAGAAAACACGCCAATATACGATATTGGATTGTCAGGAATATATTGGCCGGATATTGCTTTAGCGATTCGCAAGCAGGAGACACCATCTTGAAACACTCAAAATCCGGAAATAGTACTCGCGCAAAGGCCCTTGCAATTGCACTCGCTGCGTTGCCAGCCTCGCAGACCAGCGCCTATCCAATCGACTGCGCGATATTCCTGTGCCTCGCCGGAGGTTGGCCAGGTTCGCCTGATTGCGTCGCTGCCAAGGCGGAGTTTATTCGGCGCATCACACCCTACCCGGTCGAACCTCCGCTACAACTTTGGCGCTGTCCGATGAATGCGTCAGAAAGTTCCTCAGGCGTGAGTCCTATGGAACGGTTGGAAGCTATCAAGCGCAACAGTGCCAGTCCTGTTCCAGAGCTTCCAACGGACGACACGACTGAGCCATTACTGGTAGATGCAGCGATCTCGGTAGAAGCGATCCAGTCACTTCACGACCAATACGGTTACGGTTTCCAAGCCACGCCGATCAGCGTTGATCTGTCCTCCCCCGATTTCGACGTTGTCAGGTCCATCAGAGTTTGGGATGTGCGTCACTACAGCTATCGCCGTCGTTCACGAGAGGGAGATTGCGAGCGTTCGCTTGATCTGGTTGTTGGCAGCTATGACGACAACGCGAGCTTTCAATGGTCCGATCACGCTCCTGCGCCGATCCCATCCTGGCTGCCCCTTGGCAATCGCTGTGAGCCTCCCAGTTACTTCCGCGGCGTTGGTGTCGAGTGGACCGATACATTTGGGTTCAGCGATTACGAGCTCATCCGATACTGAGGTTCTTACCTGCGGTACAACGCGTTGCTCCTGGCTATGCCACCAAAATCACCAGCTGCATTTTCAAACCAGGCCGATTGGCCCGGAGGAAAAACTTAATCCCAGAAACAAAAACCCCCGCAAGGCGGGGCCTCAGCGGGGATCTTCTTAAGTCAAGTTTGATCACCTGATTTATAGGAAACTCCCAAATTACTGACAAGGACAAACGCATCTGTGCGAACGGTTTTTCTGTGTTTATTCGCTGAGGTTTGACCCGCTTTGCTTCAAGATTGAGAAGCAGAACATGAAGCAAATCCCCCAAAACAAACACACCACCGCGCGACACTCCGCGGATCTGCCGGGGTCACGCCCAGTGAGGTCGAAGCCATGAGTTTCCGTCAAATCTCATCTGCCCGGTTTCAAGACGCGAAGCGCTTCCACAACGGCCTTCCCGAGAGCTGGAACCGGGACCGGTTTCGACAGCTCTGTGTGTGCCATGCCCAGATCAGAGGCGCATCCGCCCAGTGTATTCGCACCTTAGAGATCATCATCGATATGATTACGCCATGTGCGTTTCGCGATCCGTCTCAGGAACCCTTTTGCTTCGCGCGCCAGGAAACATTGATTGCCGGGCGTGGCGTGACAGATCGAACAATACACAACCATGAACGCGAACTGGAATCCATTGGATTGATTGAACGTAGGCTTGGGGCAAATGGCGCGCGGTGTAAACGTAAGGGGCTTGGCCTCTTCCTGACCCCTGCCCTGAACCTCATTCCCGAGATGCGCGACGCGGACGTGCGCAGCAAGGCTGAGAAGAAAGAGCATGACGAGCTGCGCGGGGATCGATCACGGCTTTACCGATATGTGAAGTGCAGTCTTGCGGTGCTTTCATCACTCCCCTGCCCTCCTGAAAGTCTGGAAGGCATGAAGGAGGAACTTCGATCTTGGCCGCGCGCTGACAAGCTAAAATACCTGTCATTGGATGCCCTCAGATCACATGTTCAGGCGGCCCATGACCATTGGAAACGGATCGAAAAGCATGTCGCAAAACACGGTGAAATTTCGGGTGAACCCGAAGCTCGTTTCGGGTCCCATATACAAGACCAAATTGAAGAAGAAATTCTGTCCTGTAACGCCGATGGCGATGAGACAATGTCCTCGGCTGAAGCCGAGGAACCAAATTGTTCGGGCTCCGGGCCTGACGGCCCTCCGCATTGTTTAGAAAGCAATCATCCGACGGATACTGAACCGCGCAAGACCCAAAAACTACCGCGGGTGAATAACCGCATCCTATATGAACTGGCCTCACCCGAGCTGCGCATGCATATCGATATCGCCGGTGGCGGAGATCAGAATTCCAGCCCGTCGCTCTACGCGATTGAGACCGGCGTTTGGTCGCGATTGTCGGAGATCGGCGCCAATGCCTCGGCTTGGCGTACGGCGATTGACCGATTGACCGTGATGGGTGCAATCCTGGCCGGGTTGATCACAGACGCGAGGCTGAGCGATCCACGGTTGCCGCCATTGGTTAATCCGGGCGGATACCTTCGCGGTATGGTGCACGCAGATGAGCGCGGTGAACTGAACCTGATTTCCAGTTTCATGGGGCTTTTGGCGCGTAGAGCCCGAGAGGAGGAAGACGGGCTTCCGCAAGATCACTGCAGCGGGTTTTAGCCGTGCCGGGTTATGAGCCGCCAGCTTCTCCAATTCATGTGTCTCATCGGCAGGTTTTCGCTCTGTTTCCGCCTCCAGAACAGAACTGTATTCAGATCTGTGATTGGCTACGGGAATTCCCGAGTGGTTTGTTCAGCTTTAGGTTGCTAATCGGCTTCAACGGCAATGCGTAACAGAAAGACGATCTATGAAAATCGCGGATATTGGCAGTTCTGAACTGGACCTCAGGCAAACCGGGGAGGCGCGCCTTCAGGAGATTTGCCAAAGGTTTGCATTGGAAAATGCGTCTTACGCCCATATCGACAAGCATCACAACGTTGTCCACGGTTGCACCACGTTCCCGGCCGAATGGGTCAGGTATTACGTTGAAAACGACCTGGTTCTGGTCGATCCCCTCATTCGGTTTGGTGCCGCGATGATTGCACCCATGGATTGGGCTGTGTTTGATGATCAGCGTGAACACGCACCGCTGTTTGACGCCGCCAGAAAGTTTGGTGTGGGTCAGCACGGTTTTTCCATTCCGGTTATCAACCCCTTCGGGGAGCGGGGCGTATTCACCGTCACGTCCAATGCGCCTCGCCCCGAGTGGGACGCATTGATCACAAGAATGCTCCCTGCCCTACGCCATGAAGCACAGGTTCTGCACCTGCTTGCACTAGATGTCATTGAAACCGTATTCAACTTTCCCTCGGATTCCCTCTCTGGTGATGAGTTGGATGTGTTGAAAATGCTCGCGTCGGGTTTGATACCGTCCGTCATTGCCAGGCAGACGGGGCATTCTTCGCGAATGGTAGAGGCACTGACTGCTTCGATCACCACCAAGCTCAAAAGCCGGACGATTGAACAGGCAGTGGCGCGGGCAGTCAGTACTGGATTTCTTAAGTGGAGCGATTTCTTTGCCGACCCTGTGGCCGAACTGGTTAATATGGAAAGTCAGAGACTATGCGGTGGGATCGTCCGTTGGGGTGGCAGGTCTCACGAGATTATCGCTTTTGAAGACGGCAGACTGGTTCGGAACGCTGATAGCTTTCAGTCGGTCCTGATCACGGACCTCGCGAGAGAATTCAACTTGAGTGCAAACGAGGTGGTCGAGGAACTTGCGTGCAACCGGGATCAAAAAGTGTGGATTAGGTATCTCTGAGTTTAGTCCACATGCGCCGTTTGATTTGCAATAATGTGGGCGGGTGCAAGTTTCACATAATTTCGCCTAGACGGTTCATGTGTGCCTGGGAGCGACTGGCACAGCGAATTCCGGTAATAGTAGAAATTGACAAATTCCCCGAAGGAGTCGAATTGCTTGTAGGTACAACAGCGTCGGTCCTTGTGATGACGAATACAGATCCAACAGATGCAGATGAAGCCTTACCACCGCCGGCGCCGACAATTCTGCAATAGTCATGAATAACCAACGACGCTCTTTTCTTTGCTACTAAGCTTGTTGAGTCGCCCCAACAGCGGCCTTCTGCTCCTCGGTCAAATGCTCGGCTTCTTCCAGACCCGGGATTGCAACACGCACCTCGCGGCGGGCGAAGTCGATGCCGTTTTCCTTGAAGGCCGCTTTCACCCGGTTGAAGATTTCCTTGCGCAGGGTGAACTGCTTGCCGGGCTTGGCCATGAACTTGCCACGGATGATCATGCCGACATCGTCAAAGTCGAACACGCCCTGAGACTTGAAGGGCTGCAGGAAGCCGTCCTTGTGGGTCTCGTCTTCGATCATCTCGGCACCGATCTTCTTGAAGATCTTCTTGACCTTGTTGGGGTCGGTGTCGAAAGGCACGGTGAATTTTAGCTTCATGATGACCCAGTCACGGCTGTAGTTGGTCAGCTTCTGAATCTCACCGTAAGGAATAGTGTGCACCGGCCCGCGATGGTGACGCAGCTGCATCGACCGGATCGAGATTTTCTCGACCGTCCCGGTGGTTCCGCCCACATCGACATATTCGCCCACGCGGAACGCATCGTCGATCAGGAAGAAGATACCGCCCACGATATCTGAGACCAGTTTCTGCGCGCCAAAGCCGATGGCCAGACCCAGGATGCCGGCACCAGCCAGCAGCGGTGTGATGTCCAGGCCCAGGGCCCCCAAGGCCAGCAGCACGAAGATCACAGAAATGGCAACTTGCGCGGTGACCCGCAGCAGCGGCAGAACCGTGGCAAGACGTGAGCCACCTGCGCCACCGCCTTCGCCAGCCTCTTCATCCGGGCTTTGATCCGCCGTCATCTCTTTCGCCAGACGACGGTTGATCCACAGCGAGACGAGCTCATTCAGGATATAGCCAATCGCGATGATGATGAAGAATTGGATCAGGCGGCTGCCATCTTCTTCACGACCACCCGCAATTTCTTGCAGATCAAGGTTCCAGGCTTTGGCGATCATCAGGATCACCAGAATGCCCGCCAGTACCCGCCCAATGCGGATGTAGCTGCGTTTGGTGGATTTATAGGCCTGCTCGGCCACCGGCCCTTCACCCAGCATCGGTGGCTGCAGGTGGCGCACCAGACCCCGGATCAGCGCATCCAGCGCCGGGGCGATCAGCAGCCAGAACATGGTGGTGAAATGCGCACCTTGTAGCAGGATGGCCCGGATCGCGGGATCACGCTGTGCGGCCAGGAATTCAACCAGCAACCAGATCACGGCAGACACGGCAATCGCAAAGTACGGGTAGTAATGCGCGACTTCTTCATCGAACTTCGTATGATCAGGGTCGGTGCCCAGCATCATCTGCGACAGACCTTCGCGCGCGGTCCAGGCAAAAACGCCGATATAGATATGGATCGCTGCGTTCAGCCAGAAGCCAATGCGCGTTTCGCCACCGGTGATACCGTTCAACCGGTTGAAGTGCAGCAGGAACAGCGTGAACCCAATCAGGATCAACAGGCCGATCAGGTTGCGATGCAAATACTTCGCCCAATGATCATCGATGTTGACCAGTCGGTATTCGGGCTTCTTCGGTGCCAGTATGAATCGCGACGCCGCGGCGCCCAAGCGGGGAATCCAGATCAGATAGAACACGAAGGGTGCGGCATAGGTGACCTGTTCATGAGTCAACAGCCCGCGACCGACGGCTCGGATGACGACATAGAAAACCACCAAACCGGCGATTTCGTGACAGAAGCGGATAAACAGGTACCTGACAGCCCCCCAAAGATCGTTTTCGTCCGCATTGTCGGCCTTCGCGTGCCACTTTCGGGTCAGCAGGCCGAACAGTTTTTCAGCAATGAAACCAACGACAAGAACGCTGAACACAAGGCCCACAAGCAGTAGCGCTCCGTTTCCGCCGAACTTGGTTATGAAGTTGTCTACCGCATGTGCCTGCGCACTGAAAATATTGGGGATCGTAACAACGACATGGGTCCAGGACGCCACCATCTCTGCCCAGATCTCATTGATCTCAGTAATGGGATCTTCGCGTTCTTCCGCCAAGGCAGCATTCTTTTCAGCAACCGCATCCAAACGTTCCAACAGGATGGAACGGACCTGATCGTCCGACATACGCGCGACCAGACCATCAACCTGATCAGGTGTTAGGTCTTCGGGAATGGTTACCGTTGCCGGTGCTTCCGATGAAGATGTTGCCGCGACTTGCGCATGCAACGGCCCGACCAAAAGCAAGAAGCCAATCAGGGTAACACTAGAGAATAGCCGAAACATATGTCCCACTTTGCCTATGAGTTGAGATTGAAAAGCTGGCCGCATCTGGTCAGGCTTGAACACTCAGAACCTGACCAGATCGACGATCTTACGCTAAAGCATTCCAACGACTTGAAACGCTGCAATTGTTTCAGTGCAAGCCGCCACCGCGTTGGGCGTTTATTACAGTTTGCTCCAGCGGGTTGTAGCCTTCGGGCACCGGGACGAGATTGACCTCTTCGGCGTATTTATCATAGAACGCCTGCATTTCTGCGACGAGGTCCGGCATGTCTGCAGCCAGGTTGTTGATCTCGGACGGATCGGCGATGGTATCGTAGAGCTCCCATTCTCCTGTGCCTTTTGGCGGTGGATTTTGGGACAGCTTATAGCGCCCTTTAAACACAGCACTGGAACCGGCCAGCTCATAGCCGACTGGGTTGTCTTCGTCGCGTACCGTATCGAGCGCGCCTGTTAGGACCGGCACCATGCTGATCCCACTGGGTGGGTTGATCTCGCGACCGTTATAGGTCGTGCCTGGTGTCTCAACGCCTGCCAGCTCAAGCAGAGTTGGCACCACGTCCAGGACAAACGCGAAGCTTTCAACCTTTGTGCCTGCGGCTACCATTTCGGGATATCGCACGATCAACGGGACACGCAGGCCCCCTTCTGTCGAGAACGTTTTGTAGTAACTGGCCGGTGTCGCTGCAGCTGCTGCCCAACTCGGACCGTAGTCCGCGTAGACACCTTTCTGTCCCATCGACGAGAAATCGCCCTGGTAATCCTCCATCCATACAGTGTCATAGTTGGCCTCATACCACTCACGGTAATCAGGTGAGAGCGTCAGTTGGTTGGGGTCCGGGCCGTTGTCAGACAGAAACAGTATGACAGTGTTTTCCAGTTCACCCTTTTCCTCGAGATAAGAAAATATCTCTCCAATGTTTTCATCCATGTTGTCGAGCATGCCCGCATAGGTCTGCATCCGGCGGGCATGGAATGCCTGCTCTTCGCTGGACAGCGCGTCCCAATCCTCAAGCCGCCAAGGGTCGTAGCTGGTTTTGTCCATTGCCGCATCGAGCGCGACCTCCGGAGAAACAATGCCAAGCTCCACCTGGCGCGCCAGCCGTTTATCACGCAATTCGGTAAACCCACTGTCATAGACGCCGTCGTATTTATCGATGTAGGGCTTTGGGGCCTGGTGGGGATAGTGCACCGCTTGATAGCCCACCCAGGCCAGGAAGGGCTTTCCGTCATCTATGTTGCTGTCGATGTAGTCAATAATGGTGTCTGTATAGTGCTCCGTTGAAAAGTAGTCTTCAGTGGGCAAAGACACGAGTTCGTTGTCTTCATAGTAGTGAACGCGCTGGTAAAAAGGCGCATAGGGTTGCTCGACCCAATTGTCCGCACCGCTTTCGCCCAGCATAAAGGAACGATCAAATCCTCGCGCATAGGCTATGGTATCCTCGTCATGGCCCAGATGCCATTTCCCAGCCATATAGGTGTGGTAGCCGGCATCGCGCAGCAACGTGGCGACCGTCACCACGCTGTCATTAAGATGGCCTTCATACCCCGGCTTTCCAAATTGGTTATCGGCTTGGATCTCAAGCATGTTGCCCAGACCCGCAAGGTGGTTGTCTACCCCACTGATGAGCATGGTTCGCGTGGGTGAACAGGATGCACCAACGTGGAAGTTGGTAAACAACATCCCTTGGGCAGCGAGTTGGTCGATATTTGGTGTCTCAATTTCGCTGCCAAATGCACCAACGTCAGAGAAACCCATGTCGTCAGCGATCAAGATCAGGAAATTGGGGCGTGTATCTTCTTGCGCTGCCGCGGCAGAAAAGCCAAGCGCCGCCAAAGCGGAAAAAAGGGGAAGAAAACGTCTCATACTAAACTCACCGAAGTTGCTGTTTTAGCCGCACTTGCAAAAGCGCAGTACAGCTTATCGTTGCGCATTAGAGCTTTCGTTGCGATAGCTTGCAGCCAAGGTTTCACTTTTCGGAACGAATGTATAAACTTTTGAAATCGAGTTTTGCGGCCCCGGATTGTCGCTTGGAAATTCGTCACAGTATTCGTGGCCGCCGAAGGGCAACAAACATGATTGACACGAAATTGGCCGTTGCCGTGAAAACTCTCGCGCGAGTGGGAGGATTTCGTGAAGCAGCCGCAGCTGCCGGGGTTTCGCCAGCCACATTGTCCCGTCGGATTTCGCAGGCGGAGGATTATGCAGGAAAACGTCTATTCGAACGCAGCCGAAACGGCACCACACTGACTGAAGCCGGGCAAAAGTTTCTTCAGCTCTTATCCGATTTGGACACGGCGGGGAATTCCTTTGAACGCGGCGTCGCGGCTTTGCGCGATGAAGGCGCAAGTCTTCTTGCGATCGGGTGTGGGCCACTGACGACGCGAACCATTATTTCCCCCAGCCTCGAAAAACTCCTTTCTGAAATGCCGGACCTGCGGGTCCGGATCGATGTGAGGGCCACCAAAGAGCCGCTCGAAGCTTTGCGCAGCGGCCGCATTGACATTGCCGTATGCGACCTTACCCATACACCGGACTTGAGTGACCTTGAGATCCAGGTAGCACACCGCCGGCCCGTTTCATTCTGGGCGCGACCAGAGCATCCTATTCACGCAGAAGCACCGATACCTTTAGACAAACTCTTTCGACAGCGTCTAATGGCGCCGTTTTTGCATAAGCATTGGCGGGCAACGTTTGCAGAAATCCTTGGAGGTGATGCCCAAGCTTGGGAGCTTGCGGAGCGACTCCCTCAGATCGAATGCGACGATTATGGGATGCTCATCGATTTGGCGTGCCGATGCGACATTGTCTGTGGTGGTATGACCGACGCGTTTGTGGAACATGCAAAACTTGAACGCCTTAAGCAGGTTACCACTCAGACCGAAATTCAATGGAATATCTGTTTCGCGCGCCGAAGAAACCACCGCTTTGACTCATTGGATGTGCTTTGGCGGATATTGCGGACCGAATTCGGGGAGTAAATCGACGAGCCAGATCAATATCTTTGAGACGGACCGCAAGCACCGCACCTTAACGATCGTCTGACGGGTTACACCAGCATGGCGCCAAGAGACGTGAAGTTGCCTGGCTGACCCGAAACCATGCAAGCTTCTTGTAAGATAAGTTGGAACCGTGCAAACCGCCGAGGATGATATGAGTTTCAATCTTGCAGAGCCAAAATCATCTACAAACCGCATCGAAACCAGCGAAACAGTATTTTGAGATTGTTCAAACTCTTCAAAGCAAATCGAGACTGCAATCTGACACGGCTTCTTCCTTTCCGGCGGTTGGATCGTTCGCGCGAGCACCTAGCCGGGATAGCTGAGGCGACTCAAACTGTCATCTTGCTTGAACCTGGGTTCGGCAGCTGCAACCAAATTTTGAGGGCCCATCAGAAGCAATTTGGGGAAACCCCTGCATGCTTTGGAGGTCCAAGCCTATGAGTGCCGCTACAAGCTACGCTCTGGCGGCCTATTTTTTGGCTCATATCGGCGTTGCTATTTGGGCGAGAGCGAAGCGCCGCGGAACGATCGAGAGCTATTATCTCGCTGACCGCGATATCGGCATGTTTGCCCTGACGGCCACCCTCGTTGCCTCCGCCGTGAATGCTCTCGCAGTCACTGGAACCCCAGCGCTATTTTACACTGGCGGCGTTCTATTCTCGCAGATGTTTGTAGCAGTATTAATGACGTCGGCGCTCGTTTGGTCCTTTGGGCCGACGATCGCCAAGCAAGGACGCCAAGGTGGAATTGTCACCCAGGCAGAGTATTTCGGCAGTCACTACGGATCCCGCAATGTTCAATTATTGGCCGCCCTGCTGGGACTTCTGTCGCTACTCCCGTTCCTAGCCGCGCAGATTGTCGGCGTCGGCAAAATTCTCGCCGGAGTTTCCGGCGGTCAAATACCGTTTGAAACTGGAGTGATAAGTTGTGCGCTCGCTATTGCGATCTACGTTTTCTTTGGCGGTGCAAGAGCCGTTGTCGCGAGCGATGTTCTGCAGGGCATCATCATCCTTATTTTCTTACTTGCCTCCGCTTTTGTTTTGATCAGTGCGCAGGGGGGAGTATTTGAGGTGCTCACCCAAATTAGCCTGTCAATGCCAGACAAACTTGTATTCTCCGCAAGCAATTTACCGCCCTTCATAGATAATTGTCTGTCCTGGTCATTTGCGTTCTTTCTCTGGCCGCACATGTTCCAGCGCCTGTTGATGGCGCGAAAAGAAACTCGAATCCAGTACGTCGCTACCATGAGCTGTCTGTCCTACTTCGTTGTCGTACTCTGCATTCTAGCTACGGCGATGGCCGCGACGGTGCACTTTGGCGATGTTCAAATTGATCCGGATCGCCTGGTACCGGCCGCGTTGAGTGCGCTATGGCCCGTCGGTGGAACTATTCTTATCGTCGCTATTCTTGCTCTCGCCATGAGCACGATTGACAGCATTGTATTGACGTCCGGATCAATCTTGTCGCGCGATTTCCTGTCACAAACAACCCAGTCTGGCGACGAAGTGCATAATACCACGATTTCGCGAGTTCTGGTTTTGCTCATTATGGCCCTGGCGATTTCGATTGCTGTGACTGAGTTCGGTACTCGAACGGTCCTTCCCTTGGTCACCTTAAGCGCATCGATCGCGACACTGGCGCTGTGGCCATTGCTCGGTACCGTTTGGCCAAAAGTGAGCACCACGGGCGTTATCCTCACGCAAGTCAGCGGGCTGCTAGCCATGATCTATGTTTTTGCAACTGGGAACAGTCCGTTTCAGCCGCTTGGTTCGGCATCCACAGCGTTTATTGTCTCGGCTGCGGTGTTTTTGGCGACGACGCTGGTCTTTCCTCGAAAAGGATACACTTAGATGAAAGGGTGTATTGCACCCGCTTTCCTACTTTAGTGAATTTTGCGACAAAGCCTCAATGAGGTGCGGGATTCCCATACTGGCAAAACAGTGGTGCTTGTCTATGCATGGGACAATGGGCAAGTAAATGTTGCATCTGACGGTGGGCTGAAGGTGGTAGAGCTTTCCCCCACAGCGCGCCTTCGTCTTTGAGAAATTGGTCCCGAGGATAGAAAGATTGCCTTGAGATCGCAGAACTCAACATAATTTAGCTTACGCTACACTAATATTGTGACTGGGTACATTCTAAACTGGCTTGCGACAAATGCCCTATCTTGCTGATAAGCAAGGAGAACGGAAATTGACCCGCACAGAACTGGATCTGCGCGAACGGCGCGCAATCGAAGATATGTTGAATGCGAAGTTACCTGTCAGCAAGATAGCTACGGAGATCGGACGGCATCGCTCAAGTGTGTATCGCGAGATCAAACGCAACAAGTTTTCTGATGAAGAACTGCCGCACTTGAACGGATACTATGGTGTGAATGCTCACCGCTGCGCAGTTCTCCGTCGTGCCCGCCGTCGCAAACTGGTCCAGTTGCCCGAATTGAGAGATGCCGTGATTTCCCGGCTCAATGAAGGTTGGTCCCCGGAACAGATTGCCGAGCGCCTACGCTTCGAAGGCCAATCTGTGACGGTGAGCCACTAGACAATCTATGCTTATGTCTACAGCAGCGAAGGTCTATCCGAGGCGTTGGCCAGGTATCTGCCGGATCGGCGGAAGCAGAAAAAACCACGTTATGCCAGACGGCCCAGAGGCCTTGTTTTCCCGCCGGATCGCTCAATTCATGAACAGCCTGACTGCGTGAAAGATCGCGCCACATTCGGCGAATGGGACGGCGATCTGATGGTCTTTCGCAGGGAGCACGGCAAGGCCAACGTGGCCTCGCTGGTTGAACGCAAGACCCGAAACGCTGTTTTGCTCCGCAACAATGACCGCAGTTCTACGCACCGAAGGAACCGTTTGATGAATTTGCTGGAACCCCTGCCCCGGCCAACGCGCGGTTCAATCACTTTCGCCCGTGGCATCGAGTTGTCCAGTTGGCGCAGATTGGAAACAGAGATCGGCATGACGTCTTGGTTCTGTGATCCGCAAGCGCCCCTCTCGGCAGTCTGTTGCGCAGGCGCCTACCGGGCAAAGCGTGGCAGAAAGGATCGGTCGAAAACCTGAGCAAACGCGCTCGGAGATACCCGCCACGGCACACGCCCGTGGCCGCGCTCTCATATCGCAGTATGATGGCGATATGAGAGCGCCAGAACGGAACCCCAAGAAGGTGCCTTGGGTGGCGAACTCCAACTGAAGCATTCAGTGGAGAGATGATGTAACTGAGATAGCGGAAGCCGTCGCAACCCCC
>NZ_JBQFOY010000038.1:0-14409 GCF_056533985.1 Ruegeria sp. E8 | reverse complement strand
TGCTGATCGTGGTCGGTGCGCTGGTCGGCTCGTCCGGTGCGATCCTGTCCTACATCATGTGTAAGGCGATGAACCGTCACTTTGTCAGTGTGATCCTTGGCGGCTTTGGCGGCCCGCAGGGCGAGCAAATGGCCGTTGAAGGCGAGCAGATCGCAATTGAGGCGGATGGCGTTGCTGCGGCTCTGAACGACGCGGATAGCATCGTTATCATTCCGGGTTACGGCATGGCCGTCGCGCAGGCGCAGCAGTCGGTTTCCGAACTGGTCCGCAAGCTGCGCGCCAAGGGCAAAGAGGTCCGTTTTGCCATCCACCCCGTCGCGGGGCGTCTGCCGGGACACATGAACGTGCTTCTGGCCGAAGCGAAAGTGCCATATGACATCGTTCTGGAAATGGACGAGATTAATGACGATTTCCCAGAGACGGATGTTGCCATCGTCATCGGCTCGAACGACATCGTGAACCCGGCGGCGCAGGAGGACCCCAACAGCCCCATCGCCGGGATGCCGGTTCTGGAATGCTGGAAAGCCAAGCAGGTCTTTGTGTCGAAACGGGGTCAGGGCACAGGCTATTCGGGCATCGAAAACCCGCTGTTTTTCAAAGAGAACACCCGCATGTTCTATGGCGACGCAAAGGCGTCGTTGGACAAGCTGCTACCGATGATCGATTGATCAAAGGGCTTAACCAAATTGCAAAGGGCGCCTGCGGGCGCCCTTTTCTTTTTTTGTTATGCAGGAGGCGTTGCCTCCTGACCTCCAGGATATTTTCAGCCAGATGAAGCAGCGGATGTGGTACGATTGGTTGGCGGGTTGGGAGGATGTCGATGCAGAAAGTGAATGGAATAGGCGGCGTGTTCTTTCGGGCCACGGACCCGCAGGCATTGAGCGCGTGGTATGAAGCTCATTTGGGCGTCAATCACTATGATCCGGTGCCGTGGAAACAGAGGGAAGGCTATACGGTCTTTGCCCCGTTTGCGCAGGACACCGAATATTTTGGGAGAGCAGACCAGCAATGGATGCTGAATTTCCGCGTTGATGATCTGGCTGCGATGACGAAACAGTTGGAAGCCGCCGGAATCGCGGTCGAAACCAATCCGGATTGGGACAGCGAGGTTGGGAAATTCGCCCGCATTCACGACCCTGAGGGCAACCCGATTGAGCTGTGGCAGCCAAATCAATGAGATAGCGGCATTGTATACTTTTGTATCCTTGTAAGCATATGAAATAAAATGAGAATTGATGTGTTCTGAATGTGACGTATAGTGCGGGTAATGCTTTCGGAGCCCGGCAATGACGCCAATCGACGATCACCCGCTGCGCTATGCGCTGACCAATGAACTGCATGCCCGTCCGTTTCCGGTCGCCGGCACGCCAAGCACGGTGATCTTTCTGGCGATCAAAAAGCCCGAAGCCGCCGTGGCGCGAGACCGTGACGAGGATATTGCGCATCTGGTCGACCTTCTCAACCGGCATGGTGCGCAGCACCCGCAGCCGGGGGCCACGCATTACGCTGGCCAGATCGGGCGTCATTGGCTGAAATGGGAACAGCATACCGAATTCGTAACCTATACCGCGATTGCTCAGAATGTCAGCGAGCGGGCTTTCAACCCGGCGGATTTTGAAGTTTTTCCTGCTGACTGGTTGATGGCGAGCCCCGGGCAGAGGATCACGTCGGTTTTGATGCGCGTGGTACAACGCCCGGATAATGACGCTGTAGAGGCGAGTTTGTCGGATTGGTTTGACCAGGAAAGCCTTGCGGTGTCGCGGGTGTTGGACGATTCAGCGATCTGTGCCAGCGATTTCCGCATCGACCCGGCGGGGCATATGCGTTTCGCGCTTTTCATAAGTGAAGAAACGGGCACGCGCCGCGCCGGGCGCATCATCCAGCGCTTGTGCGAGATTGAAACCTACAAGGCAATGTCGATGCTGGGCTTTGCCCGCGTCAAACAACTGACCTCCCGGATTGGGGAGTTGGACGCCAAGCTGACCGAACTGATGGTGGAAATGACAGATGACACCACACCGCCGGATGCGCTGTTGCCTCAGTTATTGACCACCTCGACCGAGCTTGAAACCATTTCCGCCCGGTGTTCGTTTCGCTTTGGGGCGACCGGGGCCTATGAGGCCCTGGTAAACCAGCGCATCGCCGTCTTGCGCGAGGAACGCTTTGAAGGGCGGCAGAGCTTTGCCGATTTCATGATGCGTCGTTATGACCCTGCTATCCGCACCGTGAAATCCACGGAACGCCGTCTTCAGGCCTTGTCCGACAGGGCCATTCGTGCGGGTGAGCTGTTGCGCACCAGGGTGGATGTTGAACGCAGTGCGCAAAACCAGGCGCTGCTGGAAAGCATGGACCGCCGGGCCGATCTGGCCTTGCGGCTGCAACACACGGTCGAGGGGCTTTCTGTTGTTGCCATCAGCTATTATGCGGTTTCTCTGGTTGGTTACCTTCTTTATCCGCTGACGGCTTCGGGGATTAGCAAAGGAATGCTGACGGCGGCGGTGACGATCCCGGTGGTGGCCGGGGTTTGGTTCGCCATCCGGCGGATCCGCAAGCGGCTTGGTTAAGCGTCAATTGCCAAATCTGGCCGGACCTGTAGAACAGGGGGCGTTTGGCGAGCGTCGCGAGGGTTTCCGGTGATTACCTTAGTTGCAGCGTGGCGGGCAGTGGCCGCCATGTTTATCCTGAATGGGGCTTTGTTCGGCATCTGGGCATCGCGTATCCCAGCCGTGCGCGACCGGTTGGACCTGTCGCATGAGGCGTTGGGCTATGGGCTCTTGTTCATGGCGGCGGGTGCGGTTTGTTCGTTTCCCATCACGGGGCGGCTGACGGACCGGTTCGGCGCGGTATCGATCACCCGTGTCATTGCCGTTCTTTACACGCTGTCGCTGATCCTGCTGGCCTTGGCCGGAGGTTTTTGGGGGCTTGCGGCCTTACTGTTTGTCTTTGGGGCCTTCCATGGATCAATGGATGTTGCGATGAACGCCTGGGCGGCCGAGGTCGAGCAGGCGTATGACAAACCCGTGATGTCGTCGTTTCATGCGATGTGGAGCCTTGGAGCCGGACTAGGCGCCATCAGCGGATACGTGGCGGTGCAACTGGGGCTGACCGTTCTTGTTCATTTCCTGCTGGCAGGGGGCATTGTTGTCGCTCTCGCGCTGGCAATGTCCCGGGTGCGTTGGACGTCAAAGCGATCTGAGGGAGCGCATGGTTCGGTTTTTGCGCTGCCATCTGGCGTGTTGGTTCTGGTTGGGTTCACGGCGCTGTGCGGTGCTTTAGGCGAGGGTGCCGTCGCGGATTGGAGCGCGATCTTTCTGCGGGACATCACAGACGCAACCGAAAGTGTCGCCGCCTTGGGCTACGCCGTCTTTTCAGTTGCCATGGTAGCGTTTCGGCTTGGGGGTGCCACTGTCATCACCCGGTTCGGTCCCGTTTCCACGGCGCGTTTCGGGGGCGTTTGCGCCGCATTGGGTGTGTTCGCGGTGGTGTCTGCGGGAACGCCACTGCCTGCGCTTTTCGGGTTTGCCCTGATGGGGGTTGGCTATGCCGTGATCATGCCGCTGGCGTTCAGTCGGGCGGCCAGCGATCCGGACGTGCCGCCGGGGCAAGCCATCGCAAGTGTTGCTACCTTGGGATACGGAGGGTTGCTGATCGGGCCGCCGCTGATCGGCTTTTTGGCCGAATTGTTTGGGTTGCGTTTGGCGTTTGCCGTGTTGCTGCCGCTGGCGGTTCTGATCGTGCTGTTGGCCGGCGCGCTCAAGCGCGCCGACTGAAGTTTTGTTAGCGACCGCGGATTCGCGGGTCCAGCGCGTCGCGCAGGCCGTCGCCCAGATAGTTTACGCTCAGCACCGTCAGCGAAATCGCCAGGCCGGGCCAGAACACGCGCTCGGGGTATTGCTGCAGATAGTCGACGCCATCGAACAGCAGGCGGCCCCATGTCGGGAAGTCGGGCGGGAAGCCCAGACCAAGGAAGGACAAAGCGCTTTCCGTGATGATTGCCGTCGCAATACCCAGCGTCGCCGACACCATAATCGGGGACAGCACGTTCGGCAGGATGTGCCGCGTGATAATCTGGCTGTTGCTGGTGCCGATGGATCGGGCAGCCAGAACGAACTCACGCTCTTTGATGGCCAGAACGTCGCCACGTACGATCCGTGCCGTAGGCATCCACGAGGTGATGCCAATGGCGCAGACGATCAGGATAAAGATGCCACGCTCCAGCCCGAAAGCTGCGGACAGCGGTTCGCGGAACAGCAGCATCATGACCAGCAGCAGCGGCAGCAGGGGCAGGGCCAGGAACAGGTCGGTCAGGCGCATCAGTGGGCCGTCCAACCGTTTGAAGAACCCGGCCAGCACCCCGATCAGCGAGCCCAGGAACAAGGCCAACAGCATCGCAGTGATGCCCACCGAGACCGAGGTCTGCCCGCCCGACATCATACGGGCCAGAATATCGCGGCCCAATTGGTCGGTCCCGAACGGGTGTGCCCAGCTTGGCCCCTGATTGCGCGCGCGGATGTCGATCTGTGTGGGATCGATGCTCCAGAGATATGGCCCCAGATAGACTCCGGCGACGATGAAGATGAACAGGACAGCCCCGATCATCGCGCCTTTGTGGGTCTTGAACTGGTCCCACACGTCGCGCCATTGGCTGCGGGGCGGGGTGGCCAGTTCCTCCATCACATCGGCCGTCGGCAGAGCGGTCGAGGCCGGGGCCAGACCTTCGTCGGGGATCAGCGTGTCTGATTTATCGTGATCAGTCATAGCGAATCCTCGGGTCCAGAATGCCGTAAAGCACATCGGCGATCAGGTTGAACAGCACGATGAGCACGGCAAAAATGAAGGTCAGTGTCTGCACCATCGGAAGGTCGTTGGCCTGAATGGCGCCGATCAGCAACTGGCCGATACCGTTCACCTTGAATACCTGTTCGGTGATGATGGCTCCGCCAAAGATGGCGGGAATACCCAGCGCGATTACAGTGACCACCGGGATCATCGAATTGCGCAGGACATGGACCATGACCACGGTGTATTCGCTGAGGCCCTTGGCGCGGGCGGTGCGGACGTAATCCTGATTGAGGTTGTCCAACATCGAGGCGCGCATGAAGCGGCTCAGCTGCGCGGTGATCTGAAGTGCAAGCACCATGACCGGCATGATCATCTGTTTCAGCTGCACGACAAAGCTGTCCCAGCTGTTAACCACATGGGTCGTGTCATAGATCGACGGGAACCAGCCCAGCTGGACCGAGAAGATCACGATCACCAGCACGCCCGAGAAGAAGGGCGGGACCGAGAAGCCGACCATCGACACAAATGTGCCCATCTGGTCGAACCAGGAATACTGGCGGTAGGCCGAATAGATGCCGATGGGCAGGGCAATCAGGATGGCGACCACATAGGCGGTGCCAACAACCCACAGGGTCTGCGGGATACGCTGAACGACGATGTCCATGACGGGCGAGCGGGTCTGCCACGAAATCACACGCAGGTCGCCTTCGGAGAAGGTCGTGCCAAAGATGTGGTCGACCAGAACCTGCGGTTCAATCCAGAAGAACTGCACGATCCATTTCCAGAACCGGATATGCATCGGCTGGCCGAGGCCAAGAGCCTCGCGCATCTTCTCTTTGACTTCGGGGGGGACGGTGAGCGGAACCTGCGCCATCGGATCGCCCGGGGCGAGTTCGAGGAGCAGGAAGATGACGAGGCTGATGAACAGCAGTGTTGGAACGGCCAGCACCAGTCGTCTGATGGTAAAGTTGAGCATTCAAAGGCGCCTTTTTATGCGTCTTCTTGTTGGGGTGGTCTGCAAGTGACCGCGCCCCGATAAGGGTCGGGGCGCGGCTTTGCAAGGCTAAGGCTTAGGAACCGGTCTTGCGGTACCAGTCCGCAATGTTCCAAAGTTCGCTGTCCCAAACGTTCAGAACAACGCCACCCAGGGTGTTTGCGTGCGCCGACAGACGACCACGGTGGACCAGCGGAATCATGCCGCCGTTTTCAACCATGATGTCGTTCAGCTTTTTCGCGATCTCAGCACGTTGCTCCAGACCCGCGGTTTCGGCCAGCTGACCATGCAGCTTGTCGAATTCCTCGTTGCAGAAGCGGCTGATGTTTTCGCCCTGCCACTGCGTATCGGGGCGTGGTGCCTTGTCGCACAGACCGTTGCCCAGATAGGACTGCGGGTCGGTGCCGTTGAAGGTGTTGGCGTACATTTCAACGTCAGCGTAGAACTTCTGGAAGGTATCGGGCGAGCCCGGGTCACCACCGAAGAAGACCGATGCGTTGATGTTGCGCAGTTCGGTTTCAACACCGATCTGGCTCCACCATTCCTTGATCAGCGCCTGGAAGTCCTGACGGACAGCGTTGGTCGAGGTTTGATAGACGATTTTCAGCGGAACACCGTCTTTTTCACGAACGCCGTCGCCATTGGTGTCAACGATGCCAGCTTCGTCCAGCAGAGCGTTTGCACCGGCGATATCCTGCGTGTCGCAGGTCATCGAGGTCGAGTTGAAGGCGGCCGGGGCCGGAACCCAGTTACAGGTCACTTTACCCGCTTGGCCATAGCCGATTTCCACCAGCAGCGGGCGGTCGATTGCCATGGACAGGGCTTTGTAGACCGCAGGGTCCTGCAGGAACGGGTGCGGATGTGCAGCCGTGGAACGCTCGCCTTCGGGCAGGTCGGGCGACGGGTTGGTCTGGTTCAGCATGATGCGTTCAACCAGCGGACCGAAGCCAGCAACGGGCGTGCCTTTGCCGCCTTCCTGCATCTGCGCGATGACTTCGGGCGCCAGCTGCAGGTTCCAGGCATAGTCGAACTCGCCGGTTTCCATCACCGCACGGCCAGCAGCGGTCGCATCGCCGCCACCTTTGAAGGTCACAGTCGCGAAGGCTGGTTTCGCCGGGTCACGGTAGTTGTCGTTAGCCTTGAACGTGATCACGTCATTCGGCTTGAACTCGGTGACGACAAACGGGCCTGTGCCAATCGGATTGAAGTTTTGTTCGGTGCATTCCGGGGCTTTTGCGCCAATGCAGTTTTCGAACTGGGCCTTCTGCAGGATTGGGCTTTCGCCGCCAACAAACGGGCCGTACGGGAACGGGGTCGGCGCGTCGAACGTTACTTTGACGGTCAAATCGTCAACCGCCTCGACCGATGTAACGCCTTCGAATTTGGTCACCTGCGCACAACCGCCTTCGGGGTGCATGCAGTAATCAGCAGTGAATATCACATCCGCCGAGGTAAACGGCGTGCCGTCCGACCAGGTGATTCCGGGTGCGATTTTCCAGGTGATCGAAGTCAGATCTTCGCTGACGCCACCATTTTCAACTGTGGGAACTTCTGAGGCCAGAAACGGCACCATGTTTCCATCTTGGTCGTAGCGGGCCAGCGGTTCGATGACCAACGAGGCGGATTCGATGTCCTTGGTACCACCCGACAGGAACGGGTTCAGGATCGACGGGGCCTGCCAATAAATGATGCTGACATTGCCGTCCGAACCGCGTTCGGCAAAGGCCATCGGGGCCATTGCCGTGCTGGCGATCGCACCAAGCAAAAGGGTTTTGATTTTCATAAGTCACTCCCGAATTGGACACGTTCGTGTCTCGATTATCTCCGCAAGGCCTGCGGGTTTGGCGTTGCCGCCTCGGGGTAAGACTATGATCAGCAACGATAATAGCGCTAACGCTTTTTGTGCGCGCCGTCTCCCCAAGGCGGTTACGTGGGGTATCGAAACAGAACTTGAGAAAAATGCAAGTGGTGCCGTCGCGAAAATGTGTAATGGGTTTGACTTTTCCCGGCGGCCCACCGTAGCGTTCGGCATTCACAATAAGAAAAACGTCGTCAAGGGAGCGCGCTCGTGCTGGATCAGCCTATTGCACAAATCAAAAAACTGCGGGTGGAATTTCAGACGAAGGACGGTCCTGTTGTTGGCGTCGAGGATGTCTCGTTCGAAGTCAAACCCGGTGAAACCGTTTGTATTGTTGGTGAATCGGGCTCTGGAAAATCGGTTTCGTCGCTGTCGCTGATGCGGCTGGTAGAATTCGGTGGCGGCGAAATCGCGGGCGGGCAATTGCTGTTTGATCGACGCGACGGCGGTGAGATGAACCTGGCCGATGCTGATCAGGATCTGATGAAACAGATTCGCGGCAATGAGATCGGAATGATCTTTCAGGAGCCGATGACCGCTCTGAACCCGGTATTCACAGTCGGGCGTCAGTTGACCGAGGGTCTGCGTATCCACAAGAACATGTCCAGGGCACAGGCCGAGGGCCGCGCCTTGGAGCTGTTGCGTCAGGTGCGCATCCCCGAGCCCGAACGGCGGTTGAAGCAATACCCGCACGAGTTGTCGGGCGGGATGCGTCAGCGTGTGGTCATCGCGATGGCGATGGCGTGCGAACCGCGTCTGCTGATTGCCGATGAACCCACCACTGCGCTGGACGTGACCATTCAGGCCGAGATTCTGGCACTGATGGACCGGCTCAAGCGGGAAACTGGCACGGCGGTGATGTTCATCACCCACGACATGGCCGTGGTCGCGCAGATGGCCGATCGCGTGGTGGTCATGTTCCGTGGCAACAAGGTCGAAGAAGGAACGGTCAAGGAAATCTTCGAGAATCCGCAGCACGACTACACCAAGGCGCTACTGGCGGCGGTTCCTAAGCTGGGCGAAATGCAGGGAAAATCCGCGCCGGAACCGATGAAGCTGCTGGGCGTCGAAGGGCAGAACATTGCGCCGATTCCGGGCACTGAAGAGGTTTTGCTGACCGTCAAGAACCTGACCACCCGCTTCCCGGTCAAGGGTGGTCTGTTGCGGCGCACGATTTCGAACGTGCATGCGGTCGAAGATGTTTCGTTCACGCTGAACAAAGGTCAGACGCTGAGCCTTGTGGGCGAATCCGGGTGTGGTAAATCCTCGGCAGGGCGTTCGATCCTGCGATTGGTCGAGCCCATGTCGGGTGAGGTCGATCTTGACGGCGTCGATATCATGAAACTGGACCAATCCGGGCTGCGCAAAGCGCGGCTGGACATGCAGATGATCTTTCAGGACCCGTTCGCCTCGTTGAACCCACAGATGCAACTGGTTGATCAGGTTGCTGAACCTATGCGCAACTACGGTGTTGCGTCGGGATCAGAATTGCAGGACCGCGTGGCGCAACTGTTCGACAAGGTGCAGCTGCCGCGCAGCTTCATGCGCCGTTTCCCGCATGAAATGTCGGGTGGTCAGCGTCAACGTATCGCCATTGCCCGCGCCTTGGCCCTGAACCCCAAGCTGATCATCGCGGATGAGGCGGTCTCGGCCCTCGATGTATCAGTGCAGGCGCAGGTTCTGAACCTGATGATGGAGCTACAGTCTGAGTTGGGCCTGTCTTACCTGTTCATCAGTCACGACATGGCCGTGGTCGAACGGGTCAGCCACTATGTCGGGGTCATGTATCTTGGCCGCATTGTCGAGCTTGGCCCGCGCGCGCGTGTATTCGAGAACCCGCAACACCCCTATACTCAGGCTTTGATGAAGGCGGTCCCGATCGCGGATCCGAACAAGCGGAAATCGGAAAAGGATCTGAATTTCAAGCCCATCCCGTCTCCGATTCATCCCGTTGGTCACACGCCCGAACCCTCGCAGTATCGAGAGGTTGAACCGGGTCACTTCATTCTGACCACGGACAGCGGATACTGAACCGAATGGCAAATCGCCTGACGCCTCTTGAGATCATGACCAAGCTGATCTCGTTTCCGACCGTAAGCCGTGAGACCAATCTGCCACTGGTGGATTGGGTTGAGGAATACCTGCGGGGCCACGGGATCGAATCGCATCGCTGGCCGGACCCGGATCAACCGCACAAGGCGGCGATCTATGCGCATGTCGGCCCGGTGCAAGAAGGCGCTGTTGTCCTGTCCGGTCACACAGATGTTGTGCCGGTGGACGGGCAACCGTGGGACACCGATCCGTTCATAGTGACAGAGAAAGACGGCAAGTATTTCGGGCGCGGTACCTGCGACATGAAAGGCTTCGACGCTCTGGCCATCTGGGCTTTGGTCGAAGCGCATTACGCCAATCTCAACCGCCCTTTGCAGTTGGCGCTCAGCTTTGACGAAGAAGTTGGGTGCACCGGTGCGCCGCCGATGATTGAGGCGATGCAGAAGGTACTACCCAAGGGGTCCGCCGTGATCGTAGGGGAGCCGTCGATGATGCAGGCGGTGACGGGCCACAAGGGCGGTTTCGGTTTTGACACGCATATCATGGGCTTCGAAGTTCATAGCTCGATCATGCACACGGGAGTCAACGCGATCATGGAGGCCGCCCCCCTGATTGACTGGGCCAATCAGCAAAACGCCAGGAACATGGCCACGCAACCCAGCGCGGTTGCCTCCGTGTTCGATCCGCCATGGACGACCTGCCACGTCGGCATGATCGAAGGCGGCACGGCCCACAACATTACCGCGAAAGACTGCCGGTTCATGATGGATTTCCGAACCGTGCCGGATGAGTCCAAGGCGCAGTGGCAGGACGAGTATTTTAAACAGGTCCGCGAGGTCGAGGCCCGGATGCAGGCTGTACACCCGGAGGCGCGGATTGAGCTGTCTGAACACTTTTCCATTCCGGGGCTTGTACCCGAACAGGACGGAGAAGCCGAAGCTCTGGTGCGTTCACTGACCGGAGACAATGCAGGCCACGTCGTCAGCTATGGGACCGAGGCTGGCCAGTTTCAGGAGGCCGGGTATTCCGCGGTAATTTGCGGGCCGGGTGATATTGCGCAGGCCCACCAACCAAATGAGTTTATTTCAGTTACACAATTCGACGCAGGTCAAAAGTTTATGCAACGATTGGTTGAAAGATTGCGCGCCTAGGTTGAAATTAGGCAGGGTCAGGAAATTTTAGGGAGGTCTTAAGATGCCCGTCAAAAACAGACTTGCGGAAATGCATGGCGAGATCACCAAATGGCGCCGCCACCTGCACGCGCATCCCGAGCTTATGTATGATGTTCACGAAACCGCAGCTTTCGTCACTGAACGTTTGAAAGACTTCGGGGTGGACGATATCACGCCGGGCATCGGCAAGACAGGCGTTGTCGGGGTGATCAAGGGGCGCACGGATACGCAAGGTCGGGTCATTGGCTTGCGCGCGGATATGGATGCGCTGCCGATAGAAGAGGCGACGGGGCTCGACTATGCCTCGACCGTTTCGGGCAAGATGCACGCTTGTGGGCATGATGGGCACACCTCGATGCTGCTCGGGGCGGCGCAATACCTGGCTGAGACGCGCAATTTTGACGGCACCGTGGTATTGATCTTTCAGCCCGCCGAAGAAGGCGGGGCAGGCGGGTTGGCCATGTGTCAGGACGGCCTTATGAAGCGCTGGGGCATTCAGGAAGTATACGGGATGCATAATATGCCCGGCCTTCCGGTGGGCGAGTTCGCCATTCGGCCCGGCGCGCTGCTGGCGTCATCCGATGAGTTTGAAATCACGGTAACCGGCAAGGGTGGGCACGCCGCTGCGCCGCACGATGCGGTGGACACGACGCTGGTGGCCTCGCATATCGTTGTTGCCTTGCAATCTGTGGTGTCTCGGACGGTCGATCCAATCAAACGCGTCGTTCTTACCGTCGGCACGTTCGTGACGGACAGCGTCGCCTCGAACGTCATTGCGCATACGGTACGTCTGCAGGGAACCGTGCGCACGCTGGACCCCGAATATCGCATCATTGCAGAAGAGCGTGTGCGCCGGATTGCCGAGGATACGGCCTCGGCCTTTGGCGCGACGGCCGAGGTCGTCTGGACGGCGGGATACCCGGTGACGGTGAATTCCGAGGCCGAAACGAGCTATGCGGCCGAAGCGGCGGCGGCTGTTTCCGGCAAGGTCAATGACAGCACAGATCCCATCATGCCGTCGGAAGATTTCGCCTACATGCTTGAAGAACGGCCCGGAGCCTACATCTTTATCGGGAACGGGGATACGGCCATGTGCCATCACCCGGAATACAACTTTGACGACGACGCGATTCCCGCCGGCTGCAGTTGGTTTGCCGAGCTTGTTGAACGACGATTGCCCGTCGCGTAAATCAGGGAGAATGACATGCCGATCAAAAACCGCCTCGCAGAGATGCACCAAGAGATCACTGGTTGGCGGCGTGACATTCACCAGCACCCGGAAATTCTGTACGACACGCACCGCACCAGCGCGCTGGTGGCCGAAAAGCTGAAAGCGTTCGGCTGTGACGAGGTGGTGACCGGCATCGGTCGTACCGGTGTGGTCGGGGTTATTCGCGGCAAGACCGACACGCAGGGACGTGTGATTGGCCTGCGCGCGGACATGGATGCCTTGCCGATGCAGGAACAAACCGGGTTGGATTATGCCTCGAAGACAGCAAACGCGATGCATGCCTGCGGTCATGACGGGCATACGGCGATGGTTCTGGGTGCCGCGAAATACCTGGCTGAAACCAGAAACTTTGATGGCACAGCGGTTGTGATCTTTCAGCCCGCCGAGGAAGGCGGGAATGGGGCCGAAGCCATGTGCAAAGACGGTCTGATGGACCGGTTCGGCATTCAGGAAGTTTATGCGATGCACAATGTGCCTGGTGTTCCAACCGGGCAGTTTGCCATTCGCTCGGGCCCGTTACTGGCTGCGGCGGACGAGTTTGACATCCACCTTGAAGGGCATGGAGGCCACGCGGCAAAACCGCATGAGACGGTCGATACGACGGTGATGCTGTCGCAACTGATCGTGGCGTTGCAGACGATCGTGTCGCGCAATGCGGATCCGATCCTGCAAGCTGTTCTGTCAGTGACCTCGGTCGAGACGTCCTCTAAAGCGTTCAACGTGATCCCGCAATCGGCACAGATACGCGGAACCGTCCGGACCCATTCCAACGAGATGCGTGACCTGATCGAACAGCGCCTTAAGGAAGTCGCCGAAGGGATCGCCGCAACGTTTGGTGGTTCCGTAAACGTCGACTACAAGCGCGGCGTTCCGGTGACGATCAATGCCGAAACTCAGACCGGATATGCTGAAGAAGCCGCGGTCTCGGTCGGCGGCAGCTGTATCGAGGCGCCGATGGTGATGGGGGGCGAGGATTTCTCGTTCATGCTGGAAGAACGGCCCGGAGCGTTCATCGTACTGGGCAATGGCGACAGCGCCGGGTTGCACCATCCCGAATATAATTTCAACGACGAGATCATCCCGATCGGATGTTCGTGGTTTGCGGAAATGGTCGAGCGCCGGATGCCGGCGGCTTGAATTAGGAGAGAGAAGATATGCCAGTCAAAAACCGCTTTGCCGAACTGCAGGATGAAATCACTGCATGGCGACGGGATCTGCACGAGAACCCGGAAATCCTGTTCGAAACCCACCGCACCAGTGCAGTTGTGGCCGAGAAGTTGAAAGAGTTTGGCTGTGACGAGGTTGTCACCGGCATCGGCCGCACCGGCGTTGTTGGTGTGATCAAGGGCAAGTCGGACAGCAAGGGCAAGGTTATCGGCCTGCGGGCGGACATGGACGCGTTGCCGATTCATGAGGCGACCGGTTTGGACTATGCCTCGAAAACGCCCGGAGCCATGCATGCTTGTGGTCACGATGGCCATACGGCGATGCTGCTGGGGGCAGCGAAGTACCTGTCTGAAACCCGCAATTTCGATGGCACCGTTGTTGTGATCTTCCAACCTGCGGAAGAAGGCGGCGGCGGTGGTCGCGAAATGTGCGAAGACGGTATGATGGACCGCTGGAACATTCAGGAAGTCTACGGCATGCACAATTGGCCGGGACAGCCCGTGGGCAAGTTCGCGATCCGTCCGGGTTCGTTCTTTGCCGCGACCGATCAGTTCGATATCACCTTTGAAGGGCGCGGTGGTCACGCCGCCAAACCTCATGAAACGGTGGACACCACGGTGCTGGCCGCGCAGGCCGTTTTGGCCCTTCAGACCATTTCCTCGCGCAATGCGGACCCGATTGATCAGGTCGTGGTTTCGGTGACGTCGTTTGAGACATCGTCGAAAGCTTTCAACGTGATCCCACAGACCGTTCAGATCAAAGGGACCGTGCGAACGATGAGCAAGGACATGCGCGATCTGGCTGAAAAACGGATCAACGAGATCTGCAATGGCGTCGCGGCGACGTTCGGCGGTACCGCCGATGTGACCTATATTCGCGGGTACCCGGTGATGGTGAACAGTGACGAGCAGACGGAGTTTGCCGCTGACGTTGCCCGCTCGGTTTCCGGGGATTGTGAGGATGCGCCCCTGGTCATGGGTGGAGAAGACTTTGCCTTCATGCTGGAGGAGCGCCCGGGGGCTTACATTCTGGTGGGCAATGGGGATACGGCCATGGTCCACCACCCCGAATACAACTTCAACGATGAAGCCATTCCGGCTGGTTGCAGCTGGTGGGCCGGGGCTGTTGAACAGAGGATGCCTGCGGCGTGAGG
>NZ_JBQFOY010000037.1:0-14829 GCF_056533985.1 Ruegeria sp. E8 | reverse complement strand
GCTGCACGTTGGCGAAACCGCAGCCGAACAGCTGCTTGGCGCGGTCGATGGCCAGGTTCTCGGCGACGTCGACGAACTGGCAGCCGCCATAATAGCGACGACCGGGATAGCCTTCGGCGTATTTGTTGGTCATCACCGAACCCTGCGCTTGCATCACGGCGGCAGAGACGATGTTCTCGGAGGCGATCAGCTCGATCTCATCGCGCTGACGGCCCAATTCCGACGTGATCGAGCCAAAAAGCTCAGGATCGCGATCCGACAGGGATTGCGTGAAAAAACCGTCTGTTCGTTGCGGGGCGTTCACGTTGAAACCTCCTGAAAAGGGTTAGCCGGTCCAGCCGAGGCCAGCGGAAATGGCATTCATGGATTGCAGCAAAGGCACAGGAACCGATCCTGCCTGCGGCTCGCTTCGGGCCTTTCGCAGCAGCTCGACTTGCAGCGCGTGAATGCGGGCCAGTTCGGCCCGTTTACGATCAAACCGCTCGCACAGACGAGGAAAACGGTGACCGATGGCCTGACCGCCGGTCAGAAACTGCACTGCGCTGCAGGCACTGTCGTATTCCACTTTGATAGCTCGCGAGATGCGTTGGCGAGTCTCCGCATCGGGGACCAATTCGCCGTATTGTGCGGCGATATCCATATCCGCCTGATAGAGCGATTTTTCCATCTCATCGACGGCGAGGCGGAACAGGCGAGAGTCATTAAACATGTCCTGCAGCACTTCATCACCGCGCGCGCCACGGAATTTACGAAAGCTGGTCATAGCGGCGCCAAACCCGTACCAACCGGTGATCAGGTGACGGTTCTGCGACCATGCAAAAACCCATGGTATGGCCCGTAGGTCATCCAGACTGGCAGCACCGAACCGGCGGGTCGGGCGGGAGCCGATTTTCAGGCGGGCGAGCTCTTCGACCGGGCTGGCTTGCTGGAAATAGTCCAGAAAGCCCGGCATCTGAAGAAGCGAGACATAGGCCGTCTGAGACAGTTCCGAAAGGGCATCCAGCGCGTCGTCGAACTCGGGCCGGGCAGGGGTTTCGCCGGGATTGGCTGTATGGCGCAGCGTGCTTGAAAGCAGCAATTCCAGATGCGCCGCAGCCGTACCGCGGTTGGCATATTTGGTCGAAACAACCTCGCCCTGTTCGGTTACGCGCAATCGCCCGGCAATTGTTCCGCTGGGTTGCGCGGCGATGGCGCGTCCGGTAGGTGCGCCGCCCCGGCTGACCGAGCCGCCGCGCCCATGGAAGAACGTCGCCTTGAAGCCTTGCGAGGCCAGTGCCGACACGATCCGGCGTTGGGCACGCTCCAGTTCCCATGTTGAGCAGAAATAGCCGCCATCCTTACCGCTGTCTGAATATCCCAGCATCACCTCGATCACGTTACCGTCGGTTTTGAGGCTGCGGCGGGCAAGCGGAACGCCCAGAACATCCAGTAGGATCGCCGGGGCGTTACGCAGATCGGCAATCGTCTCAAACAGCGGAACCACCGAAATATCCAGTGTCTCGGACCCGAACCCGGCATAACGGGCCAGCAGGTAGACGCCGAGAATATCGTCGGCAGAACGGGTCATGGACAGGATGAACGGACCAATTGCCCTGGGATCTGGCCCTGATCGCACGCTGTGGACCAGCGCCAGAAGGGCGAGCAATTCCTGTGCCTGATCGCTCAGCGCGTCGCGGCTTTGATAAGGCAGGTTCTGATCCGACAATTCGGTCCGCAAACGGGCAGACCATTCGGTCGTGCCATAGTCCAGAGCCTGCCCGGATAGTGACCAGATTTCGGCCAGAACATCGGTCGTGACGGTCGAATTCTGGCGGATATCCAACGTTGTGGTTCGGAACCCAAAAACCGTCGCAGCTCGGCGCAAGGGGCGGATATGCCGTTGCGCAAGAATATCGGCATTGACCGCGCATAATGCGTTATCAAGCGCATCAAGATCGCTCACGAATTGTGAGATGTGATCATAGCCGCCATCTGTCAGCCGATGGCGAATTGCATTGAGAGCCTGCCGAAACGGTTCGTTCCGATTGCGGCCAGCATCCGGAAACCGGTCGATTATTTTTTGTATGCGCGCCCTGTTGAGCTCGGGCAGCGGCAATATGAGTGCACTTATGCTCAGCATGCTTGCAGCCCGATCAAGGGCCTGACGGTAAAGGTCAAGAACCGTTTCACGCCCGCGTTGCAGGGCCAGCGCGGTCATCTCGGTCGTGACATTCGGATTGCCGTCCCGATCGCCGCCGATCCAGCTGTGAAAGCGGATATCGGGTGTTTCATTCAGTGTCTGGCCCTGCACATGCAGGCAGGCCTGATCGAACCGATCCATGACCTGCGGGACGGCGTCAAAGATTGCATCCCGGAAGAATTGCAACCCCCATTCGATTTCATCGTGCAGGCTTGGGCGTGTCAGGCGAAGTTCACCCGTCAGCCACAGAAGATCGACTTCACCCTCCAGGCCATTCAGCAATTCGGCGCGTTCGGTCGGGGTCCAGCGTTGGGTTTCAAGACCGACGAGGTTGCGGTAAATCCGACGGTGGATTTCCAGTACAGTGACCCGTTTGGCCTCGGTCGGATGCGCGGTCAGGGTGGGACCGACGCACAGATCAGCGGTGAGCTTTTCCGTCTGGCGATCCGTCAGGGAAAGGTCAGACAATACCTCGGCGAATCCGCCTTCGACCGCTTCGGCCCCGCTTTGGGTCTCGATCAGGCGACGGTCCCGGACTTCTGCGTTTTCGTCAATGATGCGCAAAAGTTGGAACCAGATCGACAGGGCCTGCAAGTATGGCGTTGCTTCAGGCCCGGTAGGGATGGGTTTCAACGGCGTGGCGTCGGCCCAGGTCGCCACATGGGGCGCCCGTTTCAGCAAAATGTTCCGCCACAACACTCGCAGTTCCGAGCGCAACCCTTCGGCATAATTCGAAGGTTCCGGGGTGGGTTGAATATTCCGCGCCAGTGCTTGCATCAGATCACCTGATCCCGCGGAGTGCGGCCCGCAAAAAAATCGCCGAGATTGTCGAGTACGCGGAATCCCATGGCTTCGCGGGATTCGAGCGTGGCGCTGCCCAGATGGGGCAACATCACCAGATTGTCGCACTGCAGCAGGTCTGAGCTGATCCGGGGTTCGCCGTCAAAGACATCCAGCGCCGCGCCGCCGATCGTGTCGAACATCAGCGACTGTACCAGAGCGTGCTCGTCCACAACTTCGCCGCGTGCGGTGTTTATAAGGAATGCGTCAGGCTTCATCAGGTCGAGCCTGCGCCCATTGATCAAGTGCCGGTTCGTCGATCCACCGGGGCAATGCAGCGAGACGAAATCGCATTGTGGCAGCAAATCATCGACCGTTTCGACCTGCGTAGCGTTATACTGCTTCAGTACCTCTGCTGACACTGCGCTGCGGTTTTGAACCAGAATTTTCATGCCAAAGCCGTGATGCGCGCGCCGCGCCAATTCCTGCCCGATCCGTCCAAAGCCGATAATGCCAAGCGTCTTGCCGCTGACCTTCGTACCGACAAGGTGGGTCGGGCGCCAACCGGACCAGTTTCCAGCGCGCAGTTCGCGCTCGCCTTCGCCAGCGCGACGGGCAACCATCAGCAGCAATGTCATGGCCAGATCGGCCGTACATTCGGACAGGACATCCGGTGTATTGGTCACGGTCATCCCAAGATTGCGCGCCGATGGTTCGCAGATATGGCTGTATCCCACGCCATAATTGGCGAGGATTTTGGTCTGTGCTGTGGGAACGTCCAGCGCCTCGGCGCTGAGCGTATCCGTGACCGTGGGCAGAACAGCGTCATAGAGTTTCAGAGCATCGCGGATTTCGGCCGGGGACATTGGTTTGTCCCCGGTATTGAGCACGGCGTTGTAGTTCTCGGTCAACTGCGCTTCGACCGCAGCAGGCCAACGACGGGTGACAAGAACCGAAGGCTTAACCATCACGCAGCCTTCCCCATGACACGGGCAATCGTTTCACCGATGACGGCAGGGTTTTCGGCGACGGTCACACCGGCGGCGGACAGAATCTCGACCTTTTCCGATGCGCTTTCACCGAAAGCCGAGATAATCGCGCCGGCGTGGCCCATGGTCCGTCCTTTTGGCGCGGTCAGACCCGCAACATAGGCAATGACGGGTTTGGTGATGTGATCGCGGATATATTCAGCCGCCTCAGCCTCTTGTGGCCCACCGATTTCGCCAATCATGGCAATAACCTCTGTATCCTCATCCCACTCAAAGCGTTCGAGAATGTCACGGAACGAGGAACCGTTGATCGGATCACCCCCGATGCCGACGCTGGTCGAAACTCCGATACCGCGCTCTTTCAACTGCGCCGCAGCCTCATAGCCAAGCGTCCCCGAGCGGCCAATGATGCCGACATTGCCGGGTAGGTAGATATGCCCAGGCATGATCCCCAACAGAGCTTTGCCGGGGCTGATCGTTCCGGCACAGTTCGGGCCGGTCAGCACCATACGCTTGTCCTTTGGATAGCGATACATGTAGCGTTTGACGCGGATCATATCCTGGGCCGGAATGCCGTCGGTGATGCAAACGCAATAGCGGATACCCGCATCTGCGGCTTCCATGATCGAATCCGCTGCAAACGGTGGCGGGACAAACACAAGGCTCGCATCCGCGCCGGTGGCTTCAACAGCCTGCTTGACGGTGTCAAAGACGGGCACACCTTCGACGGTTTCGCCGCCTTTTCCGGGAACGACGCCGCCGACTACGTTGGTGCCATATTCCAGCATGTCCTTGGTATGAAAGCGTGCCATGCGTCCGGTGATGCCCTGAACGATTACGCGAGAGTCGCGGTCGAGAAGAATGCTCATTATACAGCCCTCACCTTGGTGTTTTGGGTCAGATCGTTCCGCCAAGCACCCACCGCCCGTTCGGCGGCTTCCATCAGCGTTGTGGCACGGATGATCGGCAGGCCGGATTTGGCGAGGATCTTCTGACCCTCTTCGACGTTCGTCCCGGCAAGACGCACAATGACAGGGATGTCGATCTCCAACTCGCGCAGCGCCTGTACGACGCCTTCGGCAACCCAGTCGCAGCGGTTGATACCGGCAAAGATGTTGACCAACACCGCCTGAACATTCTTGTCAGACAGAACCAATCGGAAAGCCTTGGCGACACGTTCCGGCGAGGCACCGCCGCCAATGTCGAGGAAGTTCGCAGGCTCGCCGCCCGCCAGCTTGATGGTGTCCATCGTGGCCATGGCCAGACCTGCACCGTTCACGATGCAGCCGATATTGCCTTCAAGGCCCACATAAGACAGCCCCCGGTCCGCCGCACGGCTTTCACGCGGGTCTTCCTGACTTTTGTCTCGCAGTTCGGAAATCTGGGGGTGACGGAACAATGCGTTGTCGTCAAAGCTCATCTTCGCATCCAGTGCCAGAACCCGATCGTCGCCAGTGACGACCAGCGGGTTAACCTCGACCATGGTCGCGTCCAGTTCGTTGAAAGCGGCATAGCAACCCTGCAACGTGCGAACCATTTGCTGCACAAGACGGGGTTCAAGGCCCAGATTGAAAGCAATCTCGCGGGCCTGGAATTCCTGCAACCCAACGGCGGGCTCCACGATCGAGCGCACTATGCTGTCAGGGCGTTCGGCAGAAATCTCTTCAATTTCCATTCCACCTTCCGACGAGGCTACGATCATGACCCGCTGGCTGGAACGGTCCAGAACGAAACCCAGATAAATCTCGCGATCGATCGGGACGGCGGATTCGACATAGACACGATAGATGCCCTTGCCTTCCGGTCCGGTCTGGTGGGTCACCAGCTTGCGGCCGAACATCTCGTCGCAGGCCGTATGTATCTCATTCTCGCTGTTACACAGCTTGACGCCGCCCGCCTTGCCCCGGCCGCCTGCGTGGACTTGTGCTTTGACAATCCACTTGTCTCCGCCAAGCTCTCGGGCGCGATAGGCTGCCTGTTCAGGGCTATAGGCTAACGCGCCGGACGGTATGGCAACACCGAAGTTCGAAAGAACTTCCTTCGCCTGATACTCATGAATATCCATCTGCATTCCTCCCGTTTATGCAGTGCGTTCAAGCAGCGATCGACGTGCCGTAACGGCTTTCGAGCAATGCCTCGATCTCTTCGAAATCGATGGTGCCGCCCAGTTCGCGCATGGCTTCGGCGAATAGACGGATGATCTGGCTGATCGCCTGGCGGTTCAGCTGGTTGAGGATGCCGATCCGGACCTGCACCGGGGCGCTCAGCGTCGGCCAGATACCGAACCCACGCGCCCGGCAATTCTGGACCAGCTCCATCTCGCGCCCGGCCAGATCCGGTGGCAGGTTGAGGACCAGAAGGCTGGGCATGTCCGAAGTCACTTCGCATCCCATTGCGGTTACGGCATCGCGCAGCACCTTTTCATGTGTGCGGTACGAAGCTGACCGCTTTGCCAATCCTTCAGTCAGCGTCAGACGAAGGGATTCATGGAAGGCTGCCACAGCGTAGCCGGAATGGGTCCGATGATAGGTACCTTTCTCGACGTCCTGCCCATCGACGATTCCCCAATGACGGGCCTCGAAAATGGGATTGTGGACATAGCTATAGGCACCTGTTGATTTAAGGCTGTCGATATATTCATCGGAAAAGCTGACCGGCGCATAGGTCAATGGCAAACAGCACAGGCCCTTTTGCGGGCAAGAGGCCCATCCAGCGATGCCTGGATAGTCGTCGATCCGGAAGTCTTCGACACCCAAAGACGAAACGGCATCGATCAGACCCATTGCGCCATGACGTTCACAGGCATCCGAGAACCCGCGCAGATCATTGATACGACCTGAACCCGTTTCCCAATGCGCCATGAATGCCCATTTGGGCTTGTGCTCCGCCAGTGCGGCTTCGACCATTTCACCGGTCACCGATTGGCCATGCGGCACGTCGATGATGGTGACACTGGCTGCCTGCGGGTCCAGAGGGTTTGCGGCATGCTCTTCCGGCGTTGCCGCCTTGATGCGAAGGGTTAGCGTGTCGATGCCAGAAAATGTGCCATTGTTAAATGCAACAACCTTGTCGCCGGGCATGACGGCCGAGAACATGGTGTCCAGCGCGCTCCAGCCGGTACCTGCGACTGCGAATGTATATGTATTCGAAGTGCCCCAGATCTCGCGCAGCATGTGCTTGCATTCGACCATGCCGCGCAGAACGTCGCCCTGCATGTGATCCGCAACCCCGGCGTTGAAGAAGGCCTGCAGAACGCGAGCGTCGGTGTTACCCGGCCCCGGACCAGCAGCCAGCGTCTCGGGAATTTCGAGCGTGGGGTAAATCTGGAAAGTCATTCGATCCTCCTTGATCGTCGGGGTGGTCGACCACGCCCAAATATCGTGTTGTGGATCAGAAAAGCGTTGCTTGCTTCATAGCACAACGTAATTTACTACTGCTTTAGGCCTTCTAATAGGACTGGAGAAAACCTACCCGTTTTGGCAAAAAAGCCGATGCCTACCAAGAACTAACCTATTCTAATGGGTAGTAAATTGGAAATTTGGATGTAAAAACAATGTCAGACCATTCAGAGCGACCGATCGACGTTATGCTTGCCGATAACAACCCACTGGTGTTGTCGGCCATGTCAGAGATTTTCGAGCGCGATCCGCGATTCTCTCTGATTGCTACATCTGCAACTGCCGAAGGCTTCCTGGGCGCGGTCATGAGAGTACCGGTAAAGGTCTGCGTGATAGCCTGGAATTTGCCGGTCTTGGGTGCAGCCAAACTGATCGAAGTATTGCGTGAGCAAGAAAACGCGCCCCGTTTTGTCGTCTACGGCGATGAGGCAGGAGATGTTCCGCGCCTTGCAATGCAGGCTGGCGCAGCGGGGTTCGCTTCGCGGTCGGGTGAGGTTGAACGCCTGTTGGAAACCTGCGCAGACGTAGCGGTCGGCAAAATGGTGTTCCCATTCATCGACGTTCGGAAAATGCAGAGAGACCCGATCCATACCCTGTCACGTAAAGAGCGCATCATACTTGAAGCGCTGGCCAAGGGCTTATCGAACCGCGATCTTTCGAAAGAGCTGCAAATCTCAACCAACACTGTCAAGTTTCACCTGTCCAATATATATGAAAAGCTCTCAGTCAAAAATCGGGCTCAAGCGATTGCATTCTTCTACTCTTCTGGCGCAGCCTCAGATTAATTGAATTGCGCCAATAGCCGGGCGTGTACTATCGAACACGCGATATCTGGGTGTAAGTGAAATTATGTTCAATCACCTCCAGGTTTGACATCTGACTCCTTCGCAAATCTGGTTTCGGCTAAACCGGACACGAGCCATCTAGCCTAATTTCTGCGCTCGTTGCTTGCATCCACGATCGGACGAAGCAGAACCACCTGAGCAGGGGGGAATTTCGAACAACTTGTTTCCTGTTTTGCACGAACCAAGTCGGTGATTGACGATATGAGTGTTCCTACCAAGTGGAGAGTAGGAACACTCATGACAAGCCCAGGCAACCTTATCTTGTTCGTAACGGACAATCATGCGCGAAACTTTTTAGGTGTGGCAGGCCATTCTCACGTACGGACACCGAACCTCGACAGCCTGGCAAAACGCGGCGTCCATTTCAAAAGCGCTTACGCTGCCACGACATTATGTTGTCCGGCGCGGGCCGCCATCGCAACTGGTCGCTACCCGCATCAAACCGGTTTTTGGGACAATGCAACAATGTACGACGGGTCGGTCAAGACTTGGCACCATCATCTGCGCGATGCACAGGTATCGGTCACGGCGATTGGAAAACTGCATTACCGGTCGGCCGAAGATGACAACGGCTTTACCGAGGAAATCCACACCATGCATGTGGTCGGAGGCGTTGGTTCTCCCCTGACGCTATTGCGGGCAACCGACGACGGCGTGCCAAGCCGAGCCGGACATAAGGCGATTTACCGAAATTCGGGGCCCGGCCAGACCGACTATCAGATCTATGACCGTCAGATCACCGAGAGGGCGATTGATTGGTTGCGCAGCAATGCGGACAACCCCGAGCCTTGGGCTTTGATAGTCTCATATCCCAGTCCGCACCCGCCGTTCCGGGCTGATCAGGAATTCTGGGATCTATATCCACCCGAAGACATGCCTTTGCCGTCCACATGGGATGTGCCAAACCGCTATGACCATCCTGCGATGGCCTATCTGGCGTGGATGAACCAACTGCCTGAGGGCGTAGACGAAACCTTTATTCGGAACGCCTATGCGGGATATTGCGCCCTGATTACTCAGACCGACGCTGAAATCGGCAAGGTCATCGACATGGTGGACGAACTTGGCCTGACCGACACGACGCGGATGGCATATACTTCAGATCATGGTGAGGCAATTGGCGCCCACGGTATTTTGGGTAAGGCCAATCTGTATGAGCATTCCGCTGGTGTTCCCCTAATTCTGGCAGGCCCCGGCCTGCCCGTGGGCAAAACCGTGTCCGATTGTGTCAGCCATGTGGATTTGTTCCCGACCATTCTGGATCTGTTCGGCGTCCCCAACGAAAGTGGCGGAAACCTTCCGGGCTGTTCCCTGTTGAAGGTGATCGGGGGTCAGCAGGGCCCGCGGTCGGGATTTGCCGAATATCATGCGATGGGCAGTGTGAATTCCAGCTTCCTGATCCGTCAGGACAATTGGAAGCTGATCTATCACGTCGATATGCGTAATCAGCTGTTTGATCTGGCCTCGGACCCTGATGAGGCAAATGATTTGCTTGCGGGCGGAGGAACGCACCCGAAAGAGGCAGAGTTGACCGCATTGGTACGCAAGCAGGTCAACCCCGAGGACCTGAATGCATGCAGCAAAGCAGACCAGCTTGCCCGGATCGAAGAATTGGGAGGTTACGAAGCGGTAAGAAACGCTGGATCCATTGCGGCCTCGCCCATTCCGGGCAAAGAGGTCCGTCTGGAAAAGATATGAGTATTGGGGTCAATCGGCGTCCAGCACCTTGTCCAGATGCTTTCGATAGGTCAGAACCTCTTGACGGATTGCATCCTTGATCAATGCTGCTGTCACTGTGTCCTTAATTACTGGACGCTGGCTTAAAGAAGTTGAGCAAAATCAGTGCTTGATTGTGCCTTTAATTTCTGGACTGTATCCTTAATTGTCGGACTGTGCCTTTAATTCCCGGACGGAGTGTACTGTGGATAAGTCGTGTGGGGATGATCTTGTCTAATGAAGTAGAGAACCCAGAAGAAAGAGCGCTCGCGGTTGAACGGGCCAACACGTTGCGTCCAATAATAGAACTTGAGGAGGCGGGGCAGGATATAGGACCGTCGCTATTGGAAGCGGCCAACATGATGGGCGTTTCTAGAAGCACTGCATGGGACTTTTACCGTCGTCTCAAGACTAGTGATGGGCGCGCGAGCTCCTTACTCCCCAAACGACGCGGACCGAAGCATGGCTCACGCCGCTTGGAACCGGATGTGGAGCGCATAATCGAGAACGTTCTACGTCAACACTACCTCGTTCCAGAACCGCCAAGTTTTCTGAGGATTGTCAACGAGATCCGGGCGGAGTGTGGAGCGCGAGGCTATCGGCGTCCCACCCGGCGTACGATCAAGGCGCGTGTCGAGGCTATGGATCAACGCGAGGTGATGCGGAAGCGGAAAGGCACAAAGGCAGCGAGACAAGCTTTCGAGCCGAGGGTAGGGGGCTTGGACGTGGAGCGCCCCTTGGAAGTAGTCCAAATCGATCACACTCTGGCTGACATCATTCTTGTCGATCAATTCGAACGTAAACCTTTGGGGCGGCCTTGGTTGACTCTCGCAATCGATGTCGCGACCCGCGTTGTTCTGGGCGCATATGTGAGTTTCGATACGCCGTCCGTCTTGTCCATCGGTTTGTGTCTGCACCACTGCGTGGGAACGAAGTCGATCCGCGCGCCAGAGATACTGGAGGAGTTGTATTGGCCTGCTGCTGGGATTCCGCAAGCCGTTCATGTTGACAACGGGCGGGATTTCCGCAGCGACGCCTTCCAGTCGGCCTGTGCAGATTGGGGGGTCTCAGTCGAGTACAGGCCACCGGGTCGGGCGCATTACGGCGGCCATATCGAACGTCTGATAGGGACAACCATGGGCGCAGTTCATGTACTGCCGGGAACAACGCAATCATCGCCCAAAGACAAGGGGGACTACGACAGCTCCGGCAATGCGGTAATGACATTGGAGGAGTTCGAGGATTGGCTGCACTTGGAGATATGTCGCTATCACAATACCCGTCACAGCGGATTGGGGAGAGCACCGCTGGCGGCCTGGGCAGATCTCGGTGGTGATGGCGCAGGCAGAAAGGTCGTTGATACCGAGGCGTTTCGCATCAGCTTCCTTCCTTCCGAACGTCGGCATCTCGCTCGGACCGGGATCAAGCTGTTTTCTGTCGGGTATTGGAGCGACGCATTTGGTCCAATGATCGGCCGTGGCGTCGGGAAGGTTACTGTCAAATACGACCCTCGCGATATGTCCCAGATTTGGGCTTTAAATGACGAAGGACGGACCATAGTAGCGCGCTACAAGAACTTGTCGCGGCCACGGATTTCGCTTTGGGAGTCGCGGCGTGCGCGCTCGATATTTCACGAACGCCAAGGCGGGACGATCCCGGAGTCGATGCTGTTTCAGATTATTGAAGAACAAAGGCGCATCGCGGACACGGCCAAGCAGCAAACACTGGCGGTGCGGCTGGAGGGTGAACGTCAAGCGCGACTTCCAAGCGACAATACAAAACGCGATCCATCCCGCGAGATGTTCGCGATCGATACCAGTAATCCGGATCTTCCTACCTACCCGATAGATGATATTCATGGAAACAAACGAAAGACTTGATCTGGTCCGCAGTGACCGGTGGATCGCATTCGATCGCGCAAATATTGTACTCAACAGGCTCACGTCTCTCATGGAAATGCCAAAACAGTCCCGGATGCCAGGCCTCATGGTTTACGGCAGTTCAGGGATAGGAAAGACCATGATCGCGAAGCGAATGGAAAGCCTGTACCCAACGCAATACGAAGCAGATATTGGCGTCACCCGAACACCGATCCTATTATTGCAGGCGCCTCCAGCACCCGATGAGAGGCGCTTTTATCAGCACGTTCTGGCATCGATCGGCGCACCCATGTGGGGGCGTCACACGGTGTCCGAACTGGAGGTGCGTGCCCTCAGCCATTTGCGCGACATGGACTTGAAGATGATCATGATCGACGAAGTCCACAACTTGCTCGCGGGCAGCTATCGTGAGCAACGACGCTTCCTGAACATGCTGCGGTTCCTCGCCAATGATCTCTGCGCATCTCTCGTCGTCTTTGGTGTGAATGAAGCGGTCGACGCCATTCGCGGCGACGAACAACTGGCCCGACGACTGGACGAGCATTACTTGCCTCTCTGGGAGGACGATATCGAGTTCTCTCGTCTCATCCAGACGCTGATCGCCGCGATGCAATTGGAGCGCGGATCCAGCCTCAGTGTGCATTCGCTTCGAACCATTCTGGGTGTGACCGGCGGTGTTACGTCGCGGGTATTCACGATGGTCAAGGCGCTTGCGATAGACGCTATCGAGACAGGCGAGGAGCGTATCACGGATGAGGCTGTTCAAGCCTGGCAACCGATCTGGGCCAAGCACAGCTGGAACATTCGAAGACAGCCCGTTCCGGCGTTTCAGTGACTATTCGTCCGTTGCCGAGGCGTCCACCACCGCTACAAGACGAATTGTTATCAAGTTGGGTCACCCGGCTTGCTGCGGCCAACTATTGCTCTGTTCCTGAATTGCTTGGCTATCTCGGGTTCTCGGACGAACAGCCACCTGATACCAGTCACGAACTGCAAGGCACAGATATCAAACGGTTCGGTGCCCTTGCCCGTCTGTCGTCGAGTGACGTGCGGGGCATGTTGCTCGTCCGCCGCGCAGAACTTCCAGTAGAAATTGTATCCTGTTCAGACTTTCAACACTGTCCGACTTGCACGCAAAAAGTGCCCGGCATTTCTCTGCGTCATTGGCGCTACGCATGGTCTATGGCCTGTAATTCCTGCGGTACAGGACTATTACCTCTCGGCACGGCGCTAGGTGAAGAGTTTCAAGTTCCGGCAAGGTTGAAAGTCCGAGCTTCAAAGGGCGCTGCTTGGTTAGAGCAACTGTATTTGCGCGGAAGTCAGCATGTTGGTCGGCAATTGGACTTGGCGCTACAGGTGGTACGGGTACTTGCGCCAGAACTTCGCCACGCGAGGCCCTGCTCCAAATCCTTCCATGACCGGTATGCTATGCTCGCTGCTGTTTATCTATTGATGACGCGACCATTGGTGGCCGTATCTATTGCGATGCATCGTGATCCTACCGCACGAGATAGGTTACGCATGGCATTCCCTGGTCAACGCAACTTATTGGATCAACTCGTACACCTTTCATGCAGTTCGCCGAGTCCGGCGAAAGATGATTGTAAAATTCGGAAGCCCTGGTTCCCGGCAAGCAAATCAGACAACACCACGAAACCCGATTTTCTGGCTGCGGCGAAAAAAGCAATCGAACAACTCGGCGTGAATGCGGACCGTGCGGAGTTACTCCGATGCGCGGATCGCACTCTCGAAAAAAGTCGCCGCTAGCCTGTGGATATCCGAGAATTAAGGGCACAAAACCGGGCCAAATGTCCGGCAATGTATCTGCGTCCAGTAATTAAGGACACAATGACACCAGCACAGCTTCTCTGATGATCAAGAACGCCGCCAACACAATTAGTACGCCCTCGACGACGGCAGAAAGATACTCGGCTTTTTTGTGACCAAAGGGGTGGTTTTCATCAGGGGGTTTATTGGCAACCCGAACTGCGAAGTATGCCAGCAACGCCGCAACGACATTCACGGTAGATTCCATTGCGTCTGACAACAACGCCACCGAGCCTGTCAGCCACCAAGCCAACAGTTTTAGTGCCAGTACCGCAATGGATATCGGAATGGACCAAAGAGCGATTTTTTGTGTCATTTGGCCGCGACCCTCAGTCAATCATGAACAGAAACTCGGGTGATTGGTGAACTCCGATGTTCAAAACGTAAAACAGGTGGTTGGTGAAAAGGGAATAGGCCTCACCGCTTCCTACTGGCGACCGGCAACAGCATCTGGTCCCCGAAGCATGGCGCCAAACGACTGTTACTCGGATGGAAGCCCCGTCGACGAAACAGGAACAGCTTTGAGATAGGCGGCAATCGCCAAACGGTCCTCATCCGTGAGGCGTGATGTGTTCTCGATGACGTCCACCATCTCACCACCTGCGCTGTCATAATCCGGTGTGAAACCAGATTTCAGGTACTCGGCGATGTCAGCCTCGGACCATTCAAGCTGGTCTGAGGTAAGGCCGGGGATACGTCCCTTTCCGCTGGGGTTTGGTGCTCCCGTCAACCAGAGATCGCGTTGCATACCCCCTAAGCTGTTGCGTGGCGTATGGCATTCGGCGCAATGACCCAGCGCCTCGACTAAATACCGGCCATGTCGTTGTTGGTCGGTCAGATCACCAGCGAGCACCCAACCTGGCGACATGAACAAGAGTTTCCATCCCCCCAATCCGCGCCGAACGTTAAAGGGAAAACCTACCTCATGCGAGACGCTTTCGGCTTCGGACGCTGGCAGGGTGCTGAGGAATGCATGGAGCGAAACGACGTCCTCGTCCGTGATGTTGGCGTAAGATGTATAGGGAAACGCTGGAAAATAGTGCTGTCCTTCGGGCCCGGTCCCATGGATCAGAGCATTGGCCAGATCAAGGGCAGACCAGGACCCAATGCCAACTTCTGGGTGACTGGAAATGTTGGGGGCAATGAATGTGCCGAATTCCGTCTCAAACCGGCGACCACCGGAAAGCATGAGCTTGTCTTCACCAACCGCATCCT
>NZ_JBQFOY010000036.1:0-14859 GCF_056533985.1 Ruegeria sp. E8 | reverse complement strand
CATGAAAGCCCGAACCTCAGATCAGTTTCCGCAGAGCTACGCCGAGGCGGCGGCCGGGCTGATTGAAGGTTGGAAAAATCAGTAAGGTATCAAACATACAGTCGCGACTGACCTCTTGCGGCGTAAGAACTGCGCGCCTGCAGCGAATGTCTGGATTGTGGGCTGCCACTGCAGCATTTCGGTTGGCTGTTGGGTGACTGCTTTGGGCCGCGAACAACCTGATACTGGCTTCGGCATAGGCCAGACGCTGCGTTGGGTGCGAGCCCAAGCTCAGGGTTTGTGCGCGTTCTATGAAAGTCACCGGTTGACCAATTCTCGAAACTCCGTCGCCGGGAGCTTCGAGAGTTCGTCCGCAGATCAAATGTCGCCTCAGTTCTCAAGAGGCTTGGGATTGATTGGTCGAAAGTCACCATCCAGTACGGCTTGGCTGACGCCATAGTTTCGCACGCTGTAATTGAATGGCTCACCACCAGAGGACAAGGAATTGATCGCGTTGCCGCCGCAGTTGAAATGCACGGTGACGGTCCCATCCGAATTGGGTTCCCACATATTCGAGTTGATATGCGTGTTCCCGGCCATCAAATAACCCGCTTCATCATAGAGCGTGAAGGACGTGAAGAACTTGTTCTTGGGATCGTCAAAAGTGATGCCAAGGCAGTCATCTCCGGGCAATGCGGGCGAGCTGGAATAGGCGTTTGAAACACCCAGTTCTGGCGGATACCCGCCCCAGCCAGCGGCATGTGAAATGTCGAGGAGATGTTGATCGGCCGCGCCCGGCGCCTTGGCATAGGTGTAGTCAACGCCAGCCTTCAAAAACTCATCTTTGTAGGCAATGCGCAGCGCCTCGAGCTGCTTCTGATCATAATCTGCCGAAACATAGGGGCTGTTTTCAACATAGTCTGAAACAGCGATCATATCCTGTACGTCGTGAAGATGATCCAACGCCGCAGCATCGGTGCGGTCCTTGAGCTCTGTCCGAAACATAACGAAGGCGAAGTCAGTCGAAACTGTCAGCTTGTGTTCGCCCGGCTCAACAATGAAGTAGGGTGAAAACCCATCTTCATCCATTATCTGCACCGAGACATACAGGTCGGAGTCGGGAATGGTGACCGTGAATTCGTGATCATCCGAAACATCGATAATCTGAATAGAATACAGCGTATCCCAGTTCATGCGCACTGTGGGCGCTTCTGCCCCTACTGGTGACACTTCGCGCAGGTGCAGGATCTCTTTGTCTGCACCCCTGCGTGCCCAATTGGCAAAATTCCAGGCGGTTTCGGCTTGGGCAAAATTGTCAGCCGCGACGGCAATCGTTTCTGCATGCGCCAGCGTCGCAGAAACCACAAAAGTTGTGGTCAGAAGGATTGAGGTTTTCATTTTAAAGCTCCTGAATTTGCGGTGGCGTCAAAATCTTCATTCGACCAGTTCAATCTCACCTGGGCGCCATGTGCCATCAAACCAAGGCTCGAGTGGGCCATAGAGGCGAAGGATGGTCGACCACGATTTGCCCGGCATGGTCTGAATCCAGTTTCCCTCTTTGCCCTCCGGCGCTTGAGGGGCGAACCAGACTGTATAGCTGCCATCGTCATTGGCTTCGAGGGTCGGCAATGTGCTGTCGACACCCGCCAGTTTCTGATCCGTTTCCAACAGGGACCGTGTTTGGGTGCTGTAGACTACGAACGACCAATAGTTGTTCACCGGAACGTTCGCCGGCACGGTAATCGAATAGGTTTGGCTACCGTCAAGATAGTTCCCGTCGCTGTCACGATTGATCATTGCATATTGCGAGCCGACGCCGACATTCTTGGCCACCATCGCCGGGGTGATGCCGGTTGCGTAGTAGTGAAACAGCGTGCGGGCATCGACAAGCTTTACGTCGCCTGCTTGGAATTCGTGATCACCGCCAACAAACGGAGTTTTCCAATAGCCGGTGTCGTAAAGAAAGGGGGCTCTGGTACGGGGTGCATAGATCAGTGAACGCGCAGCGGCGGTACCGATGGCGACCGCTTCGGTAAGAGTTTGGGTCAAACGTTCGTCAGGCTCGAACGGTTGCCCCTTGCGAATGCCCAAGGTGAACAGATCACCCAACAGCTCTGCAGGCAAAGCGCCTGCGGGCTCGGCATCGATAACAGCTTTCATTTCTTCGAAAAATGAGAAGTCGTTGGCGTGGATGGTATTGACCTGCACATCCGTCATATCGACGAACCCGGTCTCAGGCGGATTGTCACGCTCGGACCAGGGGTAGATGCGCAAGTTCTCTTTGACACGACTGGCCTCGGCTGCTGGCCCATCTGCGCCAGGGAAGGCCCGAAGCGCGAGCCAGTTCATGTAACTTGGTGTCTTCAGGATGTAGTACCCGTCTTCGGGCAGATCGCCATCATAGTCATTGGGCACGATCAGGTATTTCCCGCCTTTGCCCTTGTCAGGCCCTGCGTTCCCGACATCGCCGACATAGCGCATATAGACATCGTCGATCAGCCCCAGAATGCCTGATGGCAGTTCCAGAACCATTGGGCCATTCGACAGATCGGTGCAGCCCATCACATAAATTGTCGTTGTGTTGGGTGTTAGCAGCAAGGATCGGGCGTTGTAGAGATCCTGAAAAATCCCGAAACTTCCCGCATCAGCTCCGGATTCAGCAAGTCCGCGGCACATCGCATAGGTTGACGCGGCGGGCATCCCGTCCGTGAAGGCGGTGATCCCCCGCGCAAGGTTGAGCGCGTCATATGCAACCGCGGCTGTTTCCGGGGTCGGGAGACCGTCGAAGTATTCCAGTGTTCCCAACCGCGTCTCAAAACTGTCAGGCACTATGATGCTGTCTGGCACATTGGCTGCGTATTCCGGACCGCCTTGCGCCATGGCAAGGGATGCGCTGCAAATCGTGGCAAACGAAGCGGTGTACTTTAGAACGTGCTTAATCATGATTTTGGTACTCCCCAACAATAACATCCGCCGTGCATCCACGGTTCGGATCATCAAATTGGGGGTATGATACCAATGGCTACCCGCCTAAACTGCACGTCAACGGGCATTTGAGGGCAAATATGGATCGGGACGAAGCGGTTCACTTTTTGCGGCAAAACGGCTGGCTTTCGCGTTTGCCGGATGCTGTACAGCAGGATTGGTTAAGCGGCGCGCGGCTCCATCAGATTTCCAAAGGCGAGCGCATTTTTGAGGTCGAGGATGATCCGCGCTTTATGGTTGGCCTCGCGAGCGGCTCAGTGGGCGCATATCTGAGCTACCACCACGATGAAACACGGCTGGTTTTGCTATACGAAAAGGGAAATTGGTTTGGCGATGCCGCTGTTATCACTGGCGAGCGGCATCGGGGTACAGGTGTTGCGCGAACCGATTGCACAATACTCCTGGTGCCCGCTGCCCATGTCGAAAGGGTAAACGAGCGCCACCCGGAGGTTTGGCGTCACATTTCCATGAACGTGCTTTTCCAAATCGACAGTTATCTGACTCTGACCGAAGCGGCGCTCAACCGAGACCCTGTGGGCCGCGTGATCACCATGTTGATCAGCCTCAAAAAACTGAACCCAAGGCACAGCGTTTTCAATCTGTCCAATGAAGAAGTCGGGCAAATGACGGGGCTGACACGTAACACAGCAAACAAATGCCTGCGTACGCTGGAAACCGCTGGAGCGATTGAGCGAAGCTATGCAAGCATTCGCGTCTCGGACTTACAATCTATGGAGCACTATCTTAGGGAGAATGGCACAAAATAACCGCCAGCTCAGGCAGGCAGAAAACTGATTTGCTGTGTGGCAAAGTTTCTTAGGGTTTAAGTTTAATTTTTGAATGCGTCCTTTATGCTGACGCTAAATTAGGCATCTGTTTCAAGCGTGCTTTTCCTTTCTGCCTGCTTTGCTGTGAATCGACACGCGACTTATGCATTGCTGCCGTTAGGATGCCGAAATCAAACTCACACTTTGACCGCGATTTACAATTTCGGCATGACTTCGATTTTGCGCTCGCAGCAAAAGTCCGGCCTGATGGGCCGCGGCGCAGCGATGGCTACTATCAGTCACCGGTAGTTATAGGCCGGTCCTGGACACTCAAAATTGGTGTGATGTTGCGCTTCATCCGAGGGCCGCAGCGAGCACTTATTGATCGAATGCGTCAGTTGGTAATAGCGAGCTTGGCTCCCAAAAATCCGAATGTCCCGGCAAAGCATCGTTTGATCCACTTCATAACATTGGGACGGCGGATTACGTATTCACGTGCATAAGCGGCAAACACGCCGTAACCGACAAAAACAATGAAGGTCATCATCATGAACAAAATCGCCAACCAGATCAGCGAAGCTGTTGCGTTTGGCGCTGAAGGGGAAATGAATTGAGGAAGGAATGCCAAGAAGAACAGGGACAATTTGGGATTCAAAACATTTAACAAGGTTCCTGTTGTCGCGATGCGCAGATACCCGATTTGATTCTTATCTTCAGGCATTTCCATGGCGGTGTCATCTTTCAGAATTCGCCAAGCCATGAAAAATAGATATGCGACCCCAAGATACTTAATGACTTGAAACGCCAATGCGCTGGTATGAAGTAGCGCTGCCAAGCCGATGATACTGGCGACAGCCGCAGGTAGAATTCCAATGGTGCATCCAACAGCAGCAGCGACACTTGCCCTAAATCCGCGACCGAGGCCGATTGCCAATGTGTAGATCACCCCAGTTCCAGGCAGTAATACGACAACCAATGAAGTTAGTAAAAATTCAAGTGACATGATTGGGGCTCCTGATTTTCAGACACTCTCTTCGCCAGGCGCTCAGGGGTCAAGGTCGGCTGAATTGCAAGTCTCGTTTCTCCGATTGCGTTGCAGCGAATAGGCAGTTTGAAAACCGTCCAATGCGTGCTTTGGAATGACCGGTTGCGCGCAACCTGTTGTGGACGCACTTGTCCAAAGAGTATTGCATTACTGTCCGTCGCCTAAGCGTTGCAGACATTCGATAAAGCCAAAATTGTCGTATGCGCCAAGCGCAGGAAATGCGGGATTTGAGCCGTACCGACCAAGATTAAGTACTACGCGAATGGCGGCTTCTGAAACCCGAAGCCGCATATCCGTATCAGCACCTCTAGAGCCCTGAGATATCCACGTAGACTACGTAATCAGCCACTTTACCCTCCTGCAGGCCAAGGCGCGTGGCGAATGGGACTTCATGCTCGCTGCTATCTTTGCGTGTGTAATGGACTGTTCCGTCACAGAACACCGTGTTGCCGCTCGACCAGATGCCGGTGATTGTGTGTCGCATGGCCAAGATGGTTTGAAAGAACGCTTTGTTGGCCTGATGGACAGGTTCGCGCCCCAAAATTGGATCGAAATTCCCGAGGCGGAATGTGACATCTTCGGCTACAAATCCGACAACGTCGTCTGCGTTCATTGAATCGACGGCTGTATAGAGTTCGGCAACCAGTGTGGCGTGCGGCGAGCTGTATTCATTGGTGATCTGCATTTTTGTTCTCCTTGACAGGTGTTTTGTGTGTTGTGACGTTCAGCGGCATTCCAGCTTGCGTTTTGAGAGAAAAACGCCGGAGATGGGTGAGGCGGAGGTGCCCGTTGGTGATGGCCAATCCAAGAAACAGCACCGCGAGCGCCAAAACCAAAGTGAGGCGGATCGGCTCACCAAAGGCCAAGGCCCCGAAGCCAATGCCGAAAAGAGTGGCGAAGTATCCAACCTGGGCAAATCCGACGCCATCCGTGCGCCGCTGCACCTCGAAGGTCAGCACGTAGCTGAGTGCGGTGATCAGTCCGATCCCGATGATAGCAACAATTGGGCCAGGACCTAACGAACCGGGCGAGACCTGACCGCTGACAAGGACCGGCAGCCCAATCACCAACAGTTGCAGACCCAGAGTTCCGAGCGCCAGCGCCATGGGATCTCCGCCCGGCGGGTAGGCCCGGCTGCGAAAGACATTGCCCATCGCCAGCAGGAGCGGGCCGACCATCGCAATGACGATCCAGTGCAGCGCGGCGCCTGAAAGGTCGAAGCCACTGTGCGTCGCAAAGCTGATGCCAACTAGCCCGATCAGAATCCCGATCAGCCGGTATGCGGGTAACATTCGCTTTTCGACCAAAGCCGTGATCGTAATTGTGAAGAGGGGTGAGAGCGTGACGAGAGCGGAGTAGAAGCCAGTCGATACGTAGCCCAGCACAGTATAGCCAATCAGGGCCGGACCACTGATGCCGAGGATACCTGCACCCAAATAGTAGGCCAGATACCTGCGATGCAGTGGGGGACGTTTGCCGGAAATCAGTACTATGACGAACAGAACAAGGCTTGCGACCAAGAGTTGCCAGAACAAGGCCAGTTGTGGCGCGATGCCCGCAATTGCCACTAACTTGGTCAAGGTAAAGCTGACGCCAACCAACGCACCGATGGTGATGATCAGTGCCGTGGGCGGAAGGTCTCTGACAAAGCGTGGCATCATGCGACTCCTTTTGTTGGTACCGCAATCATGAAGTCTGGTTCTGGCCCGACTGGGATGATCCCACTCGGGTTTATGTGACGATGGCTGAGAAAATAATGCGCGCGAATATGCTGCATATTGATCGTATCAACCACGCCAGGAAGTTGAGCGAACTCCGTCAGGTAGCGCGAAAGGGCCGGGTAATCGATGATCCGTTTCCGGTCGATCCTGAAATGCGTCACATAGACAGGATCGAACCGCAGGAGCGTCGGCAAGAGCTTCAGATCAATTTCGGTCAGCGTTGTGCCAGCCAGAAAACGCCGCGTCTTCAGCAGCGCGTCGATAGTGTCCAGCCCTGTATAGAGCTGATGGACCGCCTCATCATAGGCGTCCTGCGTGGTGGCAAAGCCGACACGATAGACGCCATTGCGAATGGGAGCGTGTATTACATCTGCCAGCCGGTCGATCTCAGCGGCGAATTCGGCCGGATAGAGGTCTGGTTCAGTCGCGCCCACGAAGGCGGTGTTGAGCATCCGCATGATGTCTGCGGAGTCGGTGCTTACGATTTTACCGCTGTGCGTATCCAGCAGTAGCGGGACCGTAATCGCGCCGGTATGGGCCGGCGCGGCGCGCTGATAGACCTGATAGAGATACCGATCACGCGGCACACCGGCAGTCTCGTCAAAGCTGGATTGGTCGATGACCCAGCCGTCTTCGGACATAACCGGGTCCATCCAGGTGATGCCGATGGCCTCGCGCAGCCCTTTGAGCGCCAACACCAAATCGACGCCATGGCACCATGGGCAGGCCTTTGACATATAGAGGTGATAGCGGCCAGAAGCCGCCGGAAAGTCCGCCTGCGTATCCGAACTGATCCAACCACGAAAGGGGCTGGGCAATCGGTGAAAGCGCCCATCAGATTGCGCTGGCTTGTCGCGCAGGATTCCGTTGATGAGCATTTTGGGCATGGTCGCCTCCATCCAATACGTGTTGAGGACGACTTAACGTGTTTCCCAAGTCGGGATAATTGGCTATTTGGGATACTCAAGGATGAGAAAAAGTTGACAGTGTGAGAGAGACATGGTCGAAATCGGCGCTATCCCGGTATTTGTCGCTGTGGCCGAGAACGGTGGCTTTGCCGCGGCAGCGCGGCGGTTGGGGATCACGAAATCAGCCGTTAGCAAACGGATTGGCACACTGGAAGCGCATCTTGGCACCCAGCTATTTCATCGCACAACACGCTGCATCTCGCTGACAGAAGCCGGGGAAATCTACCTGACGCATGCTGTTCTGGCGCTTGGATCGGCACAGGAAGCGGAGGATGCGGTTGCTGCCCTTCAGGGTCAACCGGTCGGGCATTTGAGGATAAGCGCGCCTATGTCCTTCGGGCGGCTGCATATTGCGCCGATCCTCACCGAGTTTCTCGCCACTTATCCGGATATCACGATGGACCTGACTATGGACGACCGGGTTGTTGATCTGGTCGATGCGGGGCTGGATATGGCCATCCGGGCCGGTACATTGCCCGACTCCACCCTAATCGCGCGTCGGCTGGCGCCGATCCATAGCGTCTTGGTTGCTGCGCCCAACTATCTCTCGCGACAGGGTACGCCCCAGTATCCCGAAGATCTGCTGGCGCACAATTGCCTGCATTACGCCTATTCCCGGGATCCTATGGAATGGGTGTTCCAAGGTCCGCATGGAGAAGTGCGGGTGCGCACCACGGGCACCCTGCGCATAAACAACAGCGAAACGCTTTGCACTGCCTTGCTTGACGGGCTGGGTATCGGGCGGCTGCCAACATTTGTGGCAGCTTCCCATGTGGCCGCTGGCCGTCTGATCCGGGTCTTGCCGGAATACACATTGCCGGAACAGGCGCTTTATGTCGTATTCCCCGAACGCCGACATATGCCGATGAAAGTGCGCGCCTTTGTGGATTTCCTTGCCGAACGGATCGGCAAGGACAAGCCGTTTTGGGATATCGAGGCGGGGCTGGGAGGCGGATCGCGCATCAGGAGCTAGATAGGACCATCGCTCAAATCTACGACCTGAGGGACGCCAAACTCGGCGGCGCTGCGCCGGTTCCGTATCTTTTTTCAAGCCTACCGGTTGCGTGGATGGCTACGTGCCTTGCGTTCATTTCCCCGTTTGTAGTTGCCGGTGACACGGGCCATTTCCTGCTGTTGGCCCTCGAAATCCAGACCATTCATGTCTTGCAGAAACCATTCCGCTTTGTCGCCCCGAAGTGTCGTCGCGCGCCGACCATGATGATCGACCACCACGTCACCATTCTTTGCGCGCCTGAAGGTGAAACCAAGATTGCTCATTTCGATCTCGTCGTCTTGTTGCTCCGGGTGTTTGACGTCATCGCTCGTCGGACAGGTTTTAGGCTTTGATTAACAAGAAATTCGGAACATCGAAATATGCTGCTGGCAAGTTTGCCAGGGGCATTAAGCGCTAAACACGCAGACTCTACTCTTCTGAAGAAAAGATCCGGATTGTCCTGGCCGGTCTGCAGGGCGAAGAGAGAATTCCCTCGCTGCGGAAAGTGGTAAATGCCGATTGTGGGCTGAGAGACTTTTTTCGACTGGTCTAGAGTTCTCGCTCTTGGACAATAAATGCGCATGACTTTGTGTGGTCGACGAAATTGGCCTCGTCTTGCAGCAATTCTACGCTTAGTTCTTGCATTTCAGAGGTGCCCATCGCCTCCATCAGATCTTCTTCAGAAGAGAACCAGACCTCAGCCACACCGTCAAATTCCGGTTGCATGTTTCTGGACTCCCGCATCGCACCATTCAGTGGGCTGTCAATTGTATGGCTTTGTACGTACCGCTTAGAGCGCATTACCGTCGCGTTCTTTTGAAAAAATGGACCGTGCTCGTTCAGCCAATAATCCTGAAACTCTTCGCGGCTCATGTCCGAACGGCGGCGCAAACACATGATCAGTTTAATCATCGGGAATATCTCATTTTGATGCTCAGATGCTCTAAGTATGAGCGGAAACTCTGAAAGGTCCAATGGCCAGCAGTGGCCAGCCACTACGCAGTCATGAAGATAGATTGCCGCGCTATCCGCACGGCGAGGGGACTGTTAACAGAAATCGTGATATCAAGATTTAACATTGTTTTTGGAGCGCCCATTGAAGGCAGACCTCAGCAAAAACGCCCTTGAAGCAACCGACTTTCTGAAGGCCATGGCGCATGATGGTCGTTTGCAGATATTGTGCCTGCTTCTCACCGGTGAGAAATCTGTTGGTGAAATTCAGGGCATGTTCTCCATGCGCCAGGCTGCAGCCTCGCAGCAACTGTCCCGTCTGCGCCTTTCTGGGTTGATCGATGCAAGACGCGATGGGAAGAACATTTACTACAGGATCGCCGATCAAAGAGTATCAGCTATCGTTGCGGTGTTGTATGAACTCTTTTGTGACGATGTGGGTGATGCGTGAGAGGTTAGAATGGAAAACATTCTCATCTTTTTTACCACTGTGCCACGACGCCACTTTGATCAGAGGTCGGGCTTATCCAAGCTGCCATCGGCGTCATTCACGTAATTTTACCGCTTCAGCCTGCTGAATTGGCCTCAATCCTCTTTTCTAAGCCGCTCTGCCATCTCTGTGAATCCACGTAGCTCGGCGTGTTCGAGTGGCGTAGTCCCGTTACGATCGGCAAGCAATCTGTCAGCACCCGCTGCCAACAACGCATCCAGAACCGCAAGATGATCCGGGCCGCCGTCGCCAAGCACAACGGCTTCGATAACTGCTGTCCAGTGCAGATTGTTCACATGGTCCAGAGGCGCGCCAGCGGCGATCAGCCGTCGGACAATCTCGACATGCCCGAGATGCGCGGCGGCGATCAGTGCCGTTCCTTCATACGGACTGGTCGTTAGGCCCGGATCATTGCCTAACTCGATTGCGAGCGCCATCAGTTCTGGATCATTTGAAACGGCCGCAATTGTGACGACGTCGTAGGCCTGGCCTTCAAGCGCGTTCATGTCGGCACCGGCCTCAGCCAGCGCACGCAACGCCCCGTCCTCTGAAGCAAAGGCTGCTACGTGTGCTGGAGTGCGGCCTCGTGAGTCCCGCGCGTTGACGTTTGCCCCTGCCGCAACGAGTTGTCGGATCATTTCTTCGTTGCCGGTATGAGCGGCTGTGAAGAGACCGTCGTATTGCGCGACCTCATCAGCCGAAGGCGGTGTCTGCGCCGTGCCTGCGCTGGCGGCAAGACCCATCACGAAAGCAAATAGTAGAAAACGAAACATGGCCGATCCTATTACCTACATATTGGTCAGCTATAGTAGTAGCGGATGCACTCGATGTCATATTCCATTCAGGATCAGAATCCTTTCACGGGAATTGATTTCGCAATGTCATTGGACAGACGAGCTGAGTTTACCGACAATCGCGTCATGGAACTGACGGCAACCACACCTGTCCACCTGATCCATGTGGACCCCGACGTTAACATGGCGCGGTTCTATGGCATAGAGTTGCAGCCAACGCTGTTTGGCGAAGTTTCCGTCCTACGTACCTGGGGACGCATTGGCACGAACGGACAATCCATGATGGTGACGTTTGATAACAAAGCCCAGGCTAGTGAAGCGCTCCAGAAACTCGAAAAACAAAAGCTCCGTCGAGGGTATGTTGCAGTCGATGAGTGACTTCGGGTTGCAATCTGTTTCCGTAGCAAATCCCGAGCCTGTCGTCTCGTGACCGGGCTCTAGGTTCCAGCCGACATATCGGCTTCCACCCAGAACACCCCAGCATGATCTCCCTGACGCAGTAGCCCCTGATCCGTCTCTTGCGAGTCGGGGCAGGGGCTTTGCGTCATGGTCGGTCCATGCCGTGGTGATCTGCCCGTTCGGGTGACGATCCCTTTTGCGCTCCCGCAGGATCGAAGATCCTTTGACTTCTTTTGTTGGTCAGGCGGGATTTGGACAAGCCAAACGCCGCTGACGTCAGGGGGAAGGCGCGGCCTCCCCCCTCGGACAAGACAAATAGACAAGACCGTGTCCTCGCGCGTTGCGCTGCGGGCCGCACCACTCTTGTCGATTTGTCCTGTCTCGCCCCTCTCCGCGTTCGCCACGGGGCAGGTTTTAGAGACGACGCCCTTTCAGGGCTCGGCTCAAAACCAGCACCAAAAAGGGATCACCCCCGGAGGTCGCATGACAAAGGAGAGATGGTTTTGAACAGTGAAGCAATAAAAGACATCGAGAATGACACGAGCCTTCAGGCGGCAGAGATCGCGGCGCAGAATGATCTGTTTCGGAAAGCCCTGATCGATCCGACTGCGACGATTGAGATGCACTCCAAAGGCATTCAGGGGCAGGTGTTTGTCACGCCGGGCGTGTCGGGCGAAGGGATGGAGTTCCAGACTGCAGCTTTGGCGTCAGTGGCGTCAGATGACCAGTTTGACGAAGGCAATGACCCTTATGGCGATCACACATTCGGGACGGTGACAATCAGCGACCAAAAGCTGTTCTGGAAAATCGATCTTTACGATGCGGATTACAAATACGGGTCCGACCGCCCGTTTGATCCGGCAGTGACGCGCCGTGTCCTGACCATCATGTGCCCCAGCGAATATTGATCCCAATCCCAAACCAGAAAGGAGGTGAGTTCATGAACCCATACACCCTCGCACGACAACGTCAGTTGGCTTGGAACAATCTCAAGAAGGGCGGCCTTTCCGCCAAGATCGCCCGCGCCTTCTTGAAACAACACGCAGCCGCCTAAGCGGCCCCGCTCTACCCCGGAAGGGGTAGGGCACCCTTAACACAAAGCGAAACACTCAAACAAGGATTTGCCCCATGAGCAAAGTCGAAACATTCACCGCACCGGAAACCATTGAAACCATCGCCCTGTCCGATCTCTACCTGTCCGATCTGAATCCGCGTCAGGAGGTTGGCGAGGACGGCATTGCCCTGCTGGCTGACAGTCTGGTCATGTGCGGCCTGATCCAGAACCTCAGTGGTGTGCGTGATGCAGATGGTAAAGTCGCCATCGTGGCCGGTGGTCGCCGCCTCCGGGCCTTGAACATCGCCGTGACCGAACGCGCCGATCTGGCTCAGGTTCCCGTGAAAGTGACCGACAATCCCTTTGTGGCCGAGCAATGGGCCAACGCTGAGAATGCCGCGCGGGAGGAACTGGACCCGGTGGACGAGGTCCGCGCCTACGGCAAGATGGCCGAGAAATCCCTGTCTGTTGCCAAGATCAGCAATGCCTTTGGCGTGACCGAAGCCCATGTGCGCCGCCGCCTCGCACTGGCGGGTCTGCCCGTCGCCGTATTGGATGCGCTCAAGGCGGGTGAGATCAGCATGGGTCTGGCCAAGGCCATGACCGTCAGCACCGAAGAAGAGAAAATTCTGGAGGTTCTGGAACAAGCCAAGGAGTGTCGGTGGTTTAGCGAACATGATGTCAAACAGGCCCTGACATCTGAGGCAGTCAGCAGCACCAACCGAAAAGCCGTGTTTGTTGGGCAGGGGGCTTATGTTGAAGCGGGCGGCACTGTCACCGCTGATCTCTTTGCCGATGAAACCCTGCTCAATCAAGGCGAACTGCTGGATCGCCTGTTTGCTGAAAAGCTGGAAGAAGAAGCAGAGAAGCTGCGCGAAGCGGACGGTTGGGACTGGGTGGACACCCATGATGAAAGCTACATTCCCTATGGGTTCACAGGTACAGAAGGCATGCACCGTCTGGAGATGGTGAGCCGGGACTTCACCGAAGAACAGGCCGAGCGGTATGACGAACTTGCCGAACTTTATGAAGCTGAGGCTCTGGACGCGGATGGCGAAAAGGAGTTGGCCGCGCTTGAGGACTATGCCGCGCCGTATTATTCCGACGATCAGCGCAAGCTGTCCGGCGTGTTTGTCTATGTCGGCAACAGTGGTGAAATCAAAACATCGTCGGCCTATGTCGCGGCGGAACATGTGCAGGCCGCGATCGAGGCCAGTGTTCTGGCCCCTGTCAAAGAGCCAGAGATCGTCGAGACACCAAAACCGGCCTACTCACAAAAGTTCATCGACGACATGGTGGCGATCCGACTGGCGGCAGTTCAAACAGCTTTGCTTGACAAGCCTGACTATGTGCTGAGCCTGTTTGCTTTCTATGCCACCCCGGCCTCCGGTCTGACCAGCAATCTGTTCGGATTTGGTTATGGTGGTGCTGAGCGGAACACGCCTGAGATCGATGACCAATTCATCCTCGACCCGCGCCTTGGTGGGGAGCGGGACGAGGCGGCGGACGCAGCTTATGACCAGTTCCACGAGATGGCCGCTCAAGGCAGCGTGGAGTCGTTCAAAGCGTTTCGCGAACTAGGCAAGAAGACCCGTAATGGAGAGATCACGGCTTTTCTGACTCGTCGGTTCCTGAGCCAACGCCTGGAGTTCATGGCGGAGATCGAGGCTGAGATTGGCGCAGACATGCGCGCGATCTGGACCCCGTCGGCTGAGAACTGCTTCAAACGGTTGAAAGGCTGGCAGCTGGATGATCTCTACAAACACCTGCTGGACCTGCATGGTGACACGGACATGTTCAAAGCCTTCGCGAAATCCAAGAAGGGCGCGAAGAACGAGGCGATGCACAAGCTCTTCAATGACAAAGAGCATCAGGCCGCACTGGGCGTGTCAGAGGCACAGAAAGCGAAGATCGATGCCTGGGTGCCGGATTGCTTCTGACCCCAACAGGGCAGGGTGCGTTGCGCCCTGCCTATCAATCTCTGGCTGTGTCAGCCTCAATGATGAAAACTCAAAGTGGCATTGCGCAAACACCCCGTCGCGCATAGCTATCAGAGGTCGGTCACCCGGCTCATTTTCTAAAGCGATCACTTGATCAGAACGGATTTGGTAAGACCCATGGATACCTCATCGAACAAGCTCGAGAAAGCCGCCCGCCGCGTTTGGAAATCCGCGCAGATGTTTGTCGGGTTTCATACGGATCAGAAAGGCAAGCCGCGCGAACAGCCTAAGCTCTGGCCGCCCAAAAACGGGAGCGCGTCAATCCATGGTGACCCCAGCGCACAGGAAGCGATTGTTGTGGTGAAAGCCGCTGATCCGGAAGCCGCACAGGATGTGCAGATTAAGCTGCATCCAAACCGCATTGTTTTGCGCCGGGACGCGGATATGTGGTGGCAAGGCGTGGCGGTGGATGAGCATTCCGTGACGGTCCGCATGGCCGACAACACGATCATTGAAATCCGCCATGACGGATCGGTGAAGCGCCGCTCGGCGGAAGATGAAACCCATGTCGAAGCCGATGGCAGCATCTTCAAGTTCACCGAATTTGCCGAGGCGCATATGACGGGTGACGGGGTGGAAATGACCCGGCGCACCGAGGATCGCATTGCCACCATCACAGCTGACGGTGTTGTCGATCGCGCGCGCAAGCGTTAGCCTGGTTTCAATACCTCGAGACTTTCCTTCGGTTAAACTTGTGGCCCGCTTCGGTGGG
>NZ_JBQFOY010000035.1:0-18108 GCF_056533985.1 Ruegeria sp. E8 | reverse complement strand
CAACCGAAGGCGGTGGCGAAACCGAAGGCAGTGGCGAAACGTGAGGCGGTGGCGAGACCGAAGGCGGTGGCGAAACCGAAGGCGGTGGTGAAACCGAAGGCGGTGGCGGAACCGAAGGCGGTGGCGAAACCGAAGGTGGCGGCGAAACCGAAGGTGGTGGCCAGACCGAAGGCGGTGGCGAAACCGAAGGCGGTGGCGAAACCGAAGGCGGTGGCGAGACCGAAGGTGGCGGTGAAACCGAAGGCGGCGGTGACAACGAGGGCAGTGCGGAAACTAACGCAGGAAGTTCCGAAGTCGAGCCGATGCAGGGTGAAAATCGTTAACCTGCACGAGGTGATCATCTGAACGAAGCCACATGCTCAAAACCGGTATCGGCTAAAGCTTTGGTTTCGTCGGATGCGAACCTCAAAAAAGGCCGGAGCGTAACTGCTCCGGCCTTTCCAATTCAGCTGAATGATCAGTCACGCAGCAATTCGTTGATACCGGTTTTCGACCGTGTTTTTTCATCCACCCGCTTCACGATCACCGCGCAATACAGGCTGATGTTGTTTTTGGACGGCATCGAACCTGCAACGACCACCGAATAGGGTGGCACTTCGCCATAGGTGACTTCGCCGGTTTCGCGATCCACGATCTTGGTCGACTTGCCGATGAACACGCCCATGCCCAGAACAGAACCTTCGCGGACGATGCAGCCTTCGACCACTTCCGAGCGGGCACCGATAAAGCAGTTGTCTTCGATGATGGTTGGACCAGCCTGCATGGGTTCAAGAACGCCACCAATGCCGACGCCGCCTGACAGGTGGACGTTTTTGCCGATCTGCGCACAGGATCCGACAGTGGCCCAGGTGTCAACCATGGTGCCCTCATCCACATAGGCGCCAAGATTGACGAAGGATGGCATCAGAACAGCGCCCGGCGCGATGTACGCGGATTTGCGAACGACGCAGTGCGGCACCGCGCGGAAACCAGCGGTCTTCCACTGTTCCTCGCCCCACCCGGCGAATTTGCTGTCCACCTTGTCCCACCAGCCGCCGTCTTGCGGCCCGCCGGATTGAATTTCCATATCCTTGATGCGAAAACCCAGCAGAACCGCCTTCTTGGCCCATTGGTTCACATGCCAGTCACCGCTCTCCAGCTTTTCGGCAACACGCAGCGAACCGCTGTCCAGTGCGTTCAGCGTATCTTCGATCGCTTCGCGTTGTTCACCGGTCGTGGCAGGAGTGATTGTGTCGCGCGCCTCCCAGGCGGCTTCGATGGCGGCTTCCAGTTGCGCGTTGGACATGGGGTCTCTCCATACAGAATCTATTCACGTTGGTTTGGCCTATACGAAAGCCAGACCCATGACGCAATGCGACGCTCATGTATCCTTTTACGTCTGAAAAACCCGCAATCAGCTGGCGCGACGTATATGGCGGGTCAGGATCGCCTTGGCCGTGCTCAGTTCTTTGCGCCTGATCGCCTGAACCAAAGCCGCATGATCCTTGTCCACTTGCTGCACCCATTTCGATCGCCAATGCGCGAACAGATGGCGTGCGCTTGCGATGTGCAGGTCATCGATGGTGTGCAAAAGCCGGGGCAGCCCGCAAGGTGTCAGTATGGCGCGATGGAACGCCCTGTTCAACGCCTCCCATTGGGGCATTGTCTGCGCCTCATCACAGGCGATGCGCGCGCGATCGATCTTGTCCAACGCCACCGGTGACATGTTCTGCACGGATTGCTGCAACGCCAGAGTTTCCAACGCCACGCGCATTTCGATCACCTCGCGCACTTCCGCCGGGTCCAGCGCGGTGACACGCATCCCCCGGCGTGGCTCGTGCCGCGCCAATCCATGCGCCTCGAGCCGCAACAAGGCTTCGCGCACCGGGACATGGCTGGTGTCAAAATCACGGGCGATATGGTCTTGCCGCAGCTTCTCGCCAGCGGGCAGCTCTCCGGTGATGATCTGCTGGCTGAGGTTTTGGTAAATCGTGTCGGAAATCGTGGCGGTCATAAATTATAGATAAAATCCGCAACGCCCGTCCACAACCCGATAATTCACTCGGCAAGCGGGTCCGGCGCGATATTGGCACCACACACCAGAACGGCCACGCGTTCACCCGGCTCGGGCCGGTACACGCCCGAGGTCAGTGCCGCCAGCGCGGTTGCACCCGCCGGTTCCACCAGAATGCGATGCGCTTGCCACAAGGTCTTCTGTGCTGCAGCGATAGCGTCATCCGACACCAGAACCGAGGATATGCCCTGCGCGAGGTCAAAACAGATCTGCCCGATCCGTCGCGCGCCCAACGCGTTTGCCGCAATGCCGGATACGGAGACATCCACCGGCTTACCGGCCTCCAACGCGGCATTCAAAGCGCAAGAGGTCTCGGGTTCAACCGCCACAACCTTGCGCGCACCGTCGAACCACGCCAAGGCCCCGGCGATCAATCCGCCGCCGCCGACTGCGACCAGAACCGTGTCTGCCTGCAACCCCTGCGCGTCCCATTCCGCAAAGCAGGTTCCCTGCCCCGCCACCGTGGACGGGGCGTCATAGGCGTGAATCTGCATCGCTCCGGTTTCGGCTTCATGCGCCTGCGCCTGTGTCAGTGCGTTGGCGTATTCGCCGGGCACAACGCTCAGATCCGCACCGGTTTGCCGGATCAACGCGATCTTGGACGGGCCTGCCAGTTCGGGCACGAAAATCTTGGCCGGATGGCCCAGAGCCTGCGCCGCAAAAGCCGCCGCAGCACCGTGGTTGCCTCCGGACGCAGCCACCACACCGGCCTCAGGCACCTCGAGGCTGAGCAAGGTATTGAAAGCACCCCGCGCCTTGAAACTGCCGGTGTGCTGCATGTGCTCCAGTTTAAGCTCAATGGCATAACCGGGAATATGGCTCTCGATCACTGGGGTCACTTGTGCGTGTCCGGCGATGCGCCCCCGGGCCGCTGATATTTCGCTCTTCCAATTCATTCTTGTCTATCCGTGACTGGCACTCTGCCCGCGAACCCTATAGCTGTTTGAAAAACACGCAAGCAGGGATCGATCACCCATGAGAGAAGACCGCCTCAGCCCTTTCCGCGATGCACAGACCGACCGCTCGACCGCAAGCGAAGTACCGGACACGCCGCAGACGCGGTCCCCGGCCTATCGCCTGGCCTTTGCCGACGACGAATTCCTGTGCCGGGACGAGCTGCGCCCTGTGCGCCTGCAACTGGAGCTGTTGAAGCCCGAGATGATCATGAGCGAGCGCGAGATCACCTCGACTATCGTGATGTTCGGCGGCGCACGCATTCCCGAGCCGTCACAGAAACACACTGCGCGGACCGAAACACTGGCCGGTTTGTCGCAATACTACGATGAGGCGCGCGAATTCGCCCGGCTGATGACCGAAAAGTCGAACGAGACCGGATGCCGAGAGAATGTGATCGTCACCGGCGGCGGCCCCGGCGTGATGGAGGCTGGAAACCGGGGCGCGCAGGATGCGGGCGGATGCTCGATCGGGCTGAACATCGTATTGCCGCACGAGCAGGCACCGAACCTCTATGTGACACCGGACCTCAGCTTCAACTTCCACTATTTCGCCATCCGCAAGATGCATTTCCTGATGCGCGCGCGCGCCATCACCATCTTCCCCGGCGGTTTCGGTACGATGGATGAGCTGTTCGAATCCCTCACTCTGATCCAGACCGGACGCATGGACCGTGTGCCCTTCCTGCTGTTTGGCCGCGAATTCTGGGAAAGGGTCATCAATTGGGAAGCGTTGGCGGATGCGGGCACCATCTCGGACGAAGACCTCGACCTGTTCCGCTTTGTCGATACCGCGAAAGAGGCGGTCGAGATCATCGAGAACTGGGAACCCGCCCCGCCCCGCGACGAAATCCCGGGGCGCTGAACCATGGCACCCAAGGTTGGAGAGATGCTGCATCTGCGCGGGAACGCCTTGAACAAGGGCGAGCCGGTGGCACTGCCGTTGACACAAAGCAGCATGTTTCATCTGCCGGGCGCACCGGACGGGCAAGCGAGCTACGGGCGCGTCGACAACCCGACCTGGGTGCATCTGGAACATGTGCTGTCGCATCTGGAAGAAGCACCGTGCCTCAGCTTCCCCTCGGGGATGGCAGCGATCTCGGCAGCGCTGTTTGCCACCTTAAAGGCCGGGTCGCGGCTGTTGATCCCGTCGGATGGCTATTACGTGACGCGCCTGCTGGCGGATCGGTTCCTTTCGCGTCTGGGCGTGGTTGTTGAGGAACGCCCCACGACCGCATTTTCCGACGGTGGTTTTGACGGGTTCGACGTGGTGTTCGTCGAAAGCCCCTCGAACCCCGGTTTGGACATGATCGACCTGTCGGCGGTTGCGGATCAGGTGCGCGCCGCCGGGGGCGTGACCATTGCCGACAACACGACGATGACGCCGTTGGGGCAGCGCCCCTTGGTTCTGGGCACCGATGTGGTTGTTTCTTCCGACACCAAGGCAATGGGCGGACATTCCGACATGCTGATGGGCCACGTGGCCAGCCGTAACAGCGACATCATGGGACGGGTCGAAGAGTGGCGGAAAGTCTCAGGCTCGATCCCCGGACCGCATGAAGCCTGGCTGCTGCATCGCGGGCTGGAAACGCTGGATGTACGCTTTGACCGCATGTGCACCTCGGCACAGGTGCTCGCCGAACGATTGGCCGCCCATCCCGCGGTGAAACAGGTCCGCTATCCCGGCCTGCCGGGCGATCCATCGCATAAACTGGCGCAGGCACAGACAGCACGCTTCGGATTTCTGCTGTCACTGACGCTGGAAAGTGAAGACAAGGCCGAAGCCTTCATCAACACCTGCCCCCTTCTGCGCCCTGCCACTTCTTTCGGAGGGGTCCACAGCTCGGCCGAGCGCCGGGCGCGCTGGGGCGACGACGTCGATCCAGCCTTTATCCGCCTGTCGGTCGGATGCGAACCCGTGGATGAGCTGTGGCAAGCCATCGAGGCCAGCCTGAACGCGCCGTGATTATTTCTTGGCTTCGCGCAGTTCCTTGAACACGTAGATCGGCAGCACCACGCTGGCGATCAACGCCCCCAGCCAGACCAGCAGCGTTGCCGCCAACAGGTTCGAAACACCGCCAATGGTCAGTCCGGCTGTGATCAGATCTGTCACCAACAGGCCCACAAAAGTCACGATCAAAGCGATCCCGCCTTTCAGCGCCGGCGCTTTCTTTTCGCCTAGCTTCAGGATCAGCGGCTCGGCAATCAGCTGAACAACAGTGAAGACGATCACGACAACGATGAATGAGATCGGTTTGATTGCAAACCCTGACAGTATCAGCGAAGCAAGCAACAACCCAATGGCGTTCCCGGCGAGCAAGGCCAGAGCGGACTTAATTCTGCGCGACATGCGGCGGTCTCCGTCAATCAACATTTAGAAACATGCAGATGTTAACAGACCTGCAGGATTTTTCGAGGCAATTCAATCGCCTCTTCCTTTTGACCCGTTGAAGCCGCATGGTAGAACACATTCATCAAGATCAGACCTGCCCCTGACCCGTGAGAGTGAGATGAGCGACGATCCCTATTCCGTTCTCGGCGTTGCAAAGGACGCCAGCGCCGCCGAGATCAAGAAAGCCTACCGGCGCATTGCCAAGGAATGCCATCCGGATTTGAAACCCGGCGATGCCGAGGCGGAGGCGAAATTCAAAGCCGCTGCCGCAGCTTATGACCTGTTGAAAGACCCGGAAACCCGTGCGCGGTACGACAATGGCGAGATTGACGCCTCGGGTCAGGAACGTCCGCAACAACAGTATTACCGGGAATACGCCGAGGCCGCAGGCAACCCCTATCGCGGGAGTCAGACGGACCCCGACGACATGTCAGATATCTTCGCCGAGTTCATGCGCGGGCGCGGCGGCTTTGGCGGCCAGCGCACGCAGGACTTTCACGCGCCGGGGCATAACCTGAACTATTCGCTGCAAATCAGCTTTCTGGATGCCGTGTTCGGGGCCAGCCAGAAACTGACCCTGCCCGACGGCGACCGGATCGAGGTAAAGATCCCGGCAGGCATCACCGACGGCCAGACCATCCGTTTGCGGGGCAAAGGGGCTCCGGGATACGGCGAAGGCCCTGCGGGCGATGCTCTGGTGACTGTTTCGGTGGCTAAACATCCGGTGTTTGATCGTCAGGGCGACGACATCCACATCACACTGCCTATCACAATTGATGAGGCTATTCTGGGCGGCAAAGTCCCGGCCCCTACAATTGATGGCGGTGTGAATGTCAGCGTCCCGGCGGGCACCAGCAGCGGCAAAACCCTGCGATTGCGGGGTAAAGGCGTCAAGAAACGCGGCTCATCCGAGCGCGGGGATCAGTTGATCGAACTGACCGTCTCGATGCCCGACTCCATCGATGACGACCTGAAACAGTTCATGGAAACCTGGCGCGAAACGCATCGCTATGATCCGCGGAAAGGAATGCCGTCATGAGCCTGACCGAAAAGGAACTGATCGAAGCCGTTACCCGCCTGACCTCGGACCGGTTGACCGAGTATCTGGCGGCCGAGATTGTGATCCCCGAGCAATCAGACCAGGGGCTGGTCTATCACAGCATCGATGTTGCCCGGTTGGAACTGGCCTGCGAGTTGCACGAACAGTACGACATGGAGGCCGATGCCCTGTCGATGATGATCTCTCTGATCGACCAGATGCACGGACTACGGGCTGAGTTGCGCGAAGTTCTGAACGCGGTTGAGGCGCAACCGGAACCCGTTCGCCAACAACTGGTTGAAGTGATCGGCACAGCGCGATTCCGCCGCAGGTAACGGGGTTTTGGGCACGGTGATTTTGGCCTAAAAGGTCGCCTTGATCCTTTGCCCGGTACCTTCATGACCCAGTCCAGATCCGAATTGCTGATGCCTGCGGGCAATCTGCGCAAACTGAAACTCGCCATCCTCTATGGGGCGGAAGCGGTGTATCTGGGCACGCCGGATATGTCGCTGCGCACCAAATCCGAGTTCTCGCTGGAAGAGGTGATCGAAGGGGTTGAATTCTGCCACCAGCATGGCCGACGCGCATACCTGACGCTGAACCTGTTTTCGCACAACAAGGACATCCCGAAGCTCGATGAATACATCGACACGGTGCGCAAGGTGCAGCCCGATGGGTTGATCATCGCCGATCCGGGCGTGTTCCAATATGTCCGCGAACGCGCACCCGAACTGCCGCTGCATATCTCGACCCAGGCCAATATCTGTTCGTGGCTGTCGGTGAAGTTCTGGCAGGATCAGGGGGCCGAGCTGGTGGTTCTGGCCCGCGAGGTCTCATATCCCGAACTGGTTGAAATCCGCGAGAAATGCCCGGACATCAAGCTTGAGGCTTTCGTGCACGGTGCCATGTGCATGACCTATTCGGGTCGTTGCCTGCTGTCGAATTTCATGGCCGAGCGCGGGGCGAACCAGGGCAACTGCGCCAATTCCTGCCGCTGGAACTATGGCCTGAAGCTGCGCCTGAAAGACGGCACCCATCAGGAACTTCGCATCACCGACGAAAATGCCGACCTGTTCGAGTTCCTGTTGGAAGAAGGCTGCCGCCCCGGTGATCTGATGCCCATCGAAGAGGATGATCGGGGGTCCTATATCCTAAACTCGCGTGATCTGTGCATCATGCCGAAACTGGACGAATATCTGAAGATCGGCGTTGACAGCCTCAAGGTCGAAGGGCGTGGTAAGTCGGAATACTATGCCGCCATCGTTGCGCGCGCGTATCGGATGGCCATCGACGACTACAACGCCGACCCCGAAAACTGGGATCCAAAACCCTATATGCGCGAACTCGAGACCGTCGGAAACCGCGGCTATACACTGGCCTTCCACGAGGGGCGGTTGACAAACTACGCGCACGACTACGAACACACGGCCTCGATCGCGCAATGGGAATATGCCGGGATCGTCACCGATGTGACCGAGGATGCCTTTCTGGTCGAGGTGAAGAACAAGCTGGAGCCGGGCGACGTGCTGGATTTCGTCTCACCCATTTCACGCGATACGGTTCTGCTGCGGGTCTATGATTTCGAACGCGCCCACGACGGCACGCGACTGGATGTGGTGCATGGCAGCACCAAAACTGTCATCCGATTGCCTTTCACCCTGTTCGATCACGAGGATATCGACGACCTGCGCGCACGTTTCCCGGTCTACACGGTCCTGCGCAAAGAGCGCGCCCTGACAGACGAGCACTGGAGCCGTATCCGTTTCGACAAACTGGTGCAGGGTTTGGAAACCTCCGGCCGCGACAACCCTAATGCCTATGCACGCCGCCGAGACGAGTTAATCGAGAAAATCGGAGAAGACGGTAACGAGCGTCGATTCAAGACCAACCGTATCGGCACCGAAGGGTGTTGCGGCAAGGGCTGCAACGGATGCCTGATCTTCTGGCAGGATGAGAAATACGCGCTGGCCCGTGAAGTCCTGTCGAAGCGAAAGCAAGGTGAACAGCTCAGCCGCCGCGAGGCGACAGAATTGAAACTGCCGGGCGAAACCGCGTAACCCGGTTCAGTTGCCCACCTGAAACTCCTCGGGTACGTAGAACGTGTAATCCCGTTCTGCCACCAACTCGTGACAGACATGGCAATAGGCGACCTCATCGGCGCGACTGCCCAGGGTGTCGCCAAACAATGACCCGTCCGGCAGCACCATGACATAACGCCAGTCTGCCGTTTCCGGGCTGGCACCTTCTGCCAGTTTCTCCATTATGAACATGGCACCGGGATGTACGCGACCCTCATCTGTCACGGTCATGCTGTCCTTGGCAAGAACCGAGCCCATCGGCAGCTCTTCACCCTCCTGCAACGTGCCGTAGTTATGCGCCATTCGGTTGGCGTAGCTGTTCACGAACCGCTGCCCATGGGTTGCCGAAATATAGGGCGCATCGTTGAATAGCGGCCAGCTTTGATAATTGAGGATCAGGTCCAGTTGCGCCGCCGCATACCCCCGCGCCATGCGCTTGCTCAGCGAACGGTAGTGGGCCAAAGCCTCGTCTTTGCTCAACTCAGCGGGGTTCTCTATCGCGATATGGGCGTTGTCTTCTTCCGCCGATGCCAGCCCTGCTGCAAACACCAGCAAAACAATAGCAGCAGTTTTCTGTTGGAAAAGTCTTAGTAGTTTTGAGTCCATTATTTTGACCCACCTGAAATCAGTTCGCCTGAGCGCCGCTTGGCCGTACAATACCAATTCTAGCGGCCTTGGAATAACTTGCCAGTTCTGGTCCGGTAATCTCACCGCCTTGTGCACCGATTTGAAAATGCAGTTGGCCGCGCCGGATACATCAAACATAGCAAATTATGCATGTGGTTTCAGCACCTGAAACATTAAGTTTACAGATACACTTATGGCGTGCGGATGGTGATTTCAGACAATCGAAACGCGATATTGTAGCCCGGCAGCCGCCGTTCACTTGTCCTGCTTGCGGCGCAGTAGGTCCTATCTGCTCAAACCCGTTTCGGCCTCGATCTGTTTGCGCGATTTGCGGGCACGTTCGGTGGCCGATTTCAGCTGACCACAGGCGGCCATGATATCCTCACCCCGCGTCTTGCGGATGGGCGAGGCATAGCCCGCCTGGTAGATGATGTTCGCAAAAGCCCGGATGCGGTTGTTCGAGCTGCGTTTGTACGGCGCGCCGGGCCATTCGTTGAACGGGATCAGGTTGATCTTGGCCGGGATGTTGTGACGTTTGATGTGGTCGATCAGTCGATGCGCATCTTCATCGCTGTCATTCACACCGTCCAGCATCACGTATTCAAAGGTGATCCGCTCGGAATTCGACGCATTGGGGTAACTGGACAGCGCTTCCAGCAGTTCCTCGATGTTCCAGCGCTTGTTGATCGGCACCAGAACGTCGCGGGTCTCATCCGTAGTGGCGTGGAACGAGATCGCCAGCAGACAGCCGATTTCCTCGGCCGTACGCGCGATCTCGGGCACCACGCCCGAGGTTGAAAGCGTGATGCGGCGGCGAGACAGGGAAATCCCCTCGGGGTCCATGGCAATCTTCATCGCGTCGCGGACGTTCTCGAAATTATACAGCGGTTCGCCCATGCCCATCAGAACGATGTTCGACAGTAGGCGGGTTTCATCCTTGGGCGCGCCGGGGGTCGGCCATTCCTCAAGATCGTCGCGCGCCATCATGATCTGACCGACGATTTCGGCGGATGTGAGGTTTCGTACAAGTTTTTGAGTGCCGGTATGACAAAACGAACAGGTCAGCGTACACCCCACCTGAGACGAGATGCACAGCGTGCCGCGATCTTCCTCGGGGATATAGACCACCTCGACCTCGTGCCCGCCCGCGATACGGCACAGGTATTTGCGGGTGCCGTCCTCGGACACCTGACGTGTCACGACCTCCGGAATTTCGATCACGAAATGCTCGGCCAGTTGCGCACGATAAGCCTTTGCCAGATTGGTCATCTCGGCAAAGTCGCGCACGCCCCATTGGTAGATCCATTGCCAGATCTGACCGGTGCGCATCTTGGCCTGCTTTTCGGGCGTGCCGTGCTCGATCAAGGTTTCGCGCAGGCGGTCGCGCGAAAGTCCGACAAGGTTCACCTTCCCCTCAGGCAGCTTGCGGGGGATGGTCATGACGTCTTGGGTGATCGGCGCTTTGGGCGACATTGGCGTATCTCAACGGAATCGGGCTTGGGATGCGCCTCTATATAGGAACCCGCGCAAAGATCAAAAGGTTTCCTGCGCCGACCGGCCCGGCACGTTGAACGCGCCGGGCCCTTTTGATCAGTTCACCGGCGGCGGTGTATAGCAGTCATTGGCGTCCAGTGTCTGCACCGGATCTTCGGGGCCACATTGCTCGCCCGTTATCGGGTAGGTTTCAGCGTTTTTCTCGCAAGCGCTCAGCACAGCGACGGATGCAATCAAAACCAGAGTGATCCAAGTGTTCTGCTTCATCACAATGTCCTTTCTCAGTGACTGAAGCGATAAGCACACAATGTCACATTCAGAACTTTGATTGGAATCAAGCCGAGCAGATGACCAAACGTAAAAAGCCCCGCCATCCGGACGGGGCCTTGATTACAGATGACACTGCGGGATCAATTGGTGCAGCGTTTCTCGGCGTCTTCGATCGCTGCGGTGAAACCCAGCAACGAGAAGGTGTCTTTTGTCTGTGTTCCGCGTTCGGACCGGGCGGTCAGAACAGCCTCGGTTCCGCGCTTCAGGGCGGTGACAATCTTGGCATCATCCGCATCCGATGCGGCCCAGGCCCATTCGCCCTCGGTGAACAGTTCAAACTCGGTCCCGTCCACATTCAGGTTCACCGTCGAACCCGCAGCAAACGGATAGCCGCCGGTAAAGGTCAGCTGCCCTTTGACCTCGGCATTGGGACGATAGAACACAAACAGCAGGATATCGCTGCGCCGTACGGAAACCACGCGTCCGCCGCGGGTGTTCACGGTTTCCTTGGGTGCAGAAACGCTCCAGCACTCGGTGGGATCATCTTCGACAAAAACGCTCCAATCCGTTTTTGCCGCGACACGATTTGTGCTTGTCGCCTGTTGGGCGATTGCAGTGCTTGCGGCCATCCCCGCCACGCACAGGCCCGCGATCACGCGGACGAGCTTTGATCCCATTTGTCCAGCCTCCTAGCTCGACCCTTACCTCATACCCATCGGACACAGCTGCGAACCCTGCCGGTTCGTCTATTCGTTTGCGTATTCCGATGATTGCCGACATACACACACTAACGCAGGTTTCGCCACAGGCGAAAGGGCGATTGGCAGAATTTTGCGCATAAATTTCGGAGGTCCAGATGACGCAGCCGGTACCAATGACAGAACTTTGGCGTGGCGCTCTGCTGGAAAGCCTGCATCTGGGTCACGCGGTCATTTGCGATGACACCGGCCAGATCGTGCGCAGCTGGGGCGACCCGCAGGCGGTTATCTACCCCCGGTCTTCGGCCAAGATGATTCAGGCGCTTCCGCTGATCACGTCGGGCGCGGCGGCAAAATACGGGCTGACCAGCGAGCACCTCGCGCTGGCCTGCGCCTCGCATAACGGGGCGGCGATCCACACGGACCGCGTGACTGCATGGCTGGATCATCTGGGGCTGACCGAGCACGATTTGCGCTGCGGCCCGCAGGAGCCGGCAGACACCGCCGCGCGCGACCGGCTGATTCTGGCCGACGACACGCCCTGCCAGATTCACAACAACTGTTCCGGCAAGCATTGCGGGTTTCTGACGCTGGGCCAGCATATGGGCGCGGGGCCGGAATATCTGGAAATCGATCACCCGGTGCAGCAGGCCTGCCTGTCCGCCATCGAAGAAACGACGGGTGAGACCAGCCCGGGCTATGGCATCGATGGCTGTTCCGCTCCGAACTTTGCCACATCACTGGCCGGTCTGGCCCGGTCGATGGCTTGGTTCGCCAGTGCGGCTGACCGGTCGGATCGCTCCAGCGAAGCGGCGGCGCAACTGGTTGCGGCCATGGCCCAACACCCTGAACTGGTTGCGGGTGAGACCCGCGCCTGCACCGAGCTGATGCGCGCCATGGACGGGCGCGTTGCGATCAAAACCGGGGCCGAGGCCGTATTTGTGGCTATTGTTCCGGAAAAACGCATGGGCATTGCGCTGAAGATCACCGATGGCACCACCCGCGCCAGCGAATGCGCAATTGCCGCCATTCTGGTCAGCCTAGGCGTGCTGGAGGCCGATCACCCGGCCACCCGCAAATTCATGAACGCCACGCAATACAGCCGCCGCGGGCTGGAATGCGGTGTGATCAAACCTGCGCCGGGTTTCCCCGGCTAAGGTCCTCACATCTCGATTTCATGGATTTCGGCCACTTCGACCGAGCCAGAGCCATTGACGACCATCGGACAGCCTTTGGCCATCTCGGTTGCGGCATCGATATTGTCAGCCTTGATCACCGTGAAGCCCGAGGCCGGGTTTGCGCCGCCATTGTCGACAACACTGCCGTTGCTGACGGTATAGGATTGTCCGACCGGGTTGCCGGGAATCTCCAGCGCCTCGCCCATGTTCTGAAACCAGGCGCCCCAGGCCGCCATGGTCGCCTCGATCTCGGCGGGGTCGGTTGGGGTGTGACCCCCGTGATAAACAAACAAGAATTGGGGCATATCGCTCCTCCCTGATGAAAACCTATTTGCAATGTGCTTCGAGTTTGCGCAGCGACGATGTCCAGCCCTGATTGTGGTTCGCTGCCACTTCGGCGTCGGCCAGTTCCCGGTGATCCAATACCAAACGTGACCCCGTATCCGTCGCCGTGACCGAGAAGGTAACATGGCTTTCAGCGCCGCGCTGATCCTGATCATCGTGCCAGCCCCAGGTGAATCCCACCGACTTGGGCGGATCGACATGTGTCACGTGGCCCGAGACCTTGTATTGCTGGCCCTCGCCATTCTCCATCACCGAATACCACGGGCCGGTGCGAGAGAAATCCAGATTGTGCTCGGGCACGTGCATCCCTTCGGGTCCCCACCATTGCAACAATCTGGTGCCGTCGCTGATCCACGCAAACAGCTCTTCGGGGCTGACGGGGAATTCCCGTTCCAGTTTCAGGTCGGCCATGAATTCTCCCTTTCGATAATATCACTCAGACGGTCCAGGCTGCCTTCCCAGAATTGGCGTTTGGAAATGGTCCAGTCGGCAATCGCCCGCAGCCCTTCGGATCGGATCGAATACATCCGCTGGGTTCCGTGTACACGTTGCTGCACCAGCCCCGCTTCGCGCAGCACCTTGAGGTGGCGCGAGATCGCGGCGCCGGACATGCCGCGCCCTTCGATCAGGTCACCGGCAGGCAGTTCGCCCTGCTCCATCAATTGCTCGACAATCGAGAATCGGGTGGCGTCGGACAATGCTGAAAAGGCGGTCAGAAGTGTGTTCATGACCACTATTTAACACAAATGTTAAATAAAGGGAAGCCCTTCTATATTTCTGCGAAATCCGCGCGGCTATATCCCTGCAGGTAAAGCAACGCGGTCAGATCCCCGTGATTGACTCGCACGTCGCATTTCGCCGCCACCGAAGGTTTGGCATGAAGCGCCACGCCGGTGCCGGCCCGCCCAAGCATACCAAGGTCATTGGCCCCGTCGCCCACGGCGATGACGTCATTTTCAGACAACCCGAGACGTGCTGAAATCTGCTCCAGCGCTTCGATCTTGGCCTGACGCCCTAAAATCGGGCGCGCCACGTCGCCCGTCAGCTTTCCCTCATCCGCCAACAGCGTGTTGGCGCGGTTTTCATCAAACCCCAGAAGCTCGGCCACCCGCGAGGTGAAGGCCGTAAATCCGCCGGATACCAGCGCAGCGTAGGCCCCGTCGGCCCGCATCGTGGCCAGTAATTCCCTGCCTCCGGGCATCAGGGTGATCCGTTCGTTCAGAACTTTGCCGATGACGTTTTCATCCAGATCCTTCAGCAACCCGACCCGCTCGATCAGAGCGCCTTCGAAATCCAGCTCTCCGTTCATTGCCCGGGCGGTGATGTCCTTGACCCGGTCGCCGACGCCGGCCTCGTCCGCCAGTTCGTCAATGCATTCCTGCTGGATCATCGTGCTGTCCATATCGGCCAGCAACATCCTTTTGCGCCGCCCCCTCGCAGGTTGCACGATCAGGTCCACGCCTATCCCCTGCAAGTCTGCCCAAACGTCCCAGCGATTGTCAGGCATGTCGCTCAGCTCGAACTCTGCCGCCTCATCCGGGCTGAGCCAGAGGACATCCCCGCCACCCCACGCATTGCGCAGCGACTCGGGCAAGGCGCGGTCCAGAGACGGCGCTGCCGGATTGGTTAGCAAAGTGGCGACATACATATTGGATCTCCAGTGTCTCGACCCTGCGATGCGGCTTCGGTCCCTTAACTGCAAAGGGTATCATTCCCGCCGAGCCGTTCGAGCGACCAGTGGAACCCCAAGGCAAATGAGGATCATGGCGCAAGTTGTCTTCCGATGGTCAGGCTCAGATCGCTTTTGCCTCAGACCATAAATTGAAATTACAAAGGGCCCGGCCATGCCTACAACCGGGCCCTGAAGTGCTTCTCAAACTCGACCGGTCACGTCAGGCGACATCAAACTCCAGCGGCTTGATCTGCGTGAACAAGCCCGTTTCCGCCAGCTTTGCCCGTGCTTCGGCCGGAACCGGTTCGTCGACATAGAGCAGCGCGATGGCTTCCCCGCCTGCCTCGGACCGACCGAGGGTAAAGTTGGCGATGTTGACGTTGTTTTCACCCATGGTCTGACCCAGCGTGCCGATGATGCCCGGCACGTCTTCGTTGGTGGTGTACAGCATATGGGCGCCGATCTCGGCATCGATATTGATACCTTTGATCTGGATGAAACGGGGTTTGCCGTCGCTGAACACGGTGCCGCCGATCGAACGCTCGCGCTTGGCGGTCACAACGGTGACTTTGATATAGCCTTCGAACGCGCCCGATTTGTCCTGATTGGTGGTCGAGATCTTGATCCCACGCTCTTTGGCGACAACCGGGGCCGAAACCATGTTCACCTCGGGGTTGAACTTTTTCATGATCCCGGCAACCACGGCGCAGTTCAGCGCGGCGAGGTTCATTTCAGCGGCCACACCATCATAAAGAATGTTGATCGCCTTGACCGGCTCATCCGTCATCTGGCCGATAAAGCTGCCCAGATGGCCCGCCAGCTTGATCCACGGTCCCATCACCTTGGCTTCTTCGGCGGTGACACTTGGCATGTTCAGCGCGTTTTCCACGGCCCCGGTCAGCAGATAGTTCGAAATCTGTTCAGCCACCTGCAGCGCCACGTTCTCCTGCGCTTCGGTCGTTGCCGCGCCCAGATGCGGTGTGCAGACCACGTTGGGCAGATTGAACAGCGGGTTGTCCTTGGCCGGTTCCTCGCTGAACACATCAAAGGCCGCACCAGCGACATGACCCGATTGCAGCGCTTCGGCAAGCGCCTCTTCGTCAACCAGACCACCACGGGCGCAGTTGATGATACGGACGCCTTTCTTGGTCTTGGCGAGGTTCTCTCGGCTCAGAATGTTACGTGTCTGGTCGGTCAGCGGCACGTGAAGCGTGATGAAGTCGGCCCGCGACAGCAATTCGTCCAGTTCGACCTTCTCCACGCCCATTTGCGCGGCCTTCTCTTCGCCCAGATAGGGATCATAGGCGACGACCTTCATTTTTAGACCCAGCGCGCGTTCACAAACGATGCCGCCAATGTTGCCCGCGCCGATGACGCCGAGTGTCTTGTTGGTCAGCTCGATCCCCATGAACTTGGACTTTTCCCACTTGCCCGCATGGGTCGAGGTGCTGGCCTCGGGGATTTGCCGCGCCACGGCGAACATCATCGCGATTGCATGTTCAGCGGTGGTGATCATGTTGCCGAACGGCGTGTTCATCACGATCACGCCCTTCTTGGACGCCGCATCCTTGTCGATGTTGTCGGTGCCGATCCCGGCGCGGCCGATCACTTTCAGATTGTCGGCTTTTTCCAGAATGGTCGGCGTGACTTTGGTGGCCGAACGGATGGCAAGGCCGTCATATTGACCGATCACCTCGGCCAGCTTGTCTTTGTCCTTGCCCAGATCGGGCATGAAATCCACGTCGATACCGCGGTCGCGAAAGATCTGAACGGCGGTTTCGCTGAGTTTGTCAGAGACGAGTACTTTGGGAGCCATGTTTGTGGTCCTTGAATTGTATGGAAGGTCCGGGCCTTGGACGGCCCGGTGAAAAGTCAGGCAGCCTCAGACTGTGCCGCGATCTCGGCCTCAAAGGCCCATGCCAGCCAAGGCAGCATCGCCTCGATATCCGAGGTCTCAACCGTGCCGCCGCACCAGATACGCAGGCCCGCAGGCGCGTCGCGATAGGCTCCGATGTCCAGCGCGATGTTCTCGGCCTCCAGCCGTTTGGCCACGGCCTTGGCGAATGTCGCTCCGTCCTGAATGCGCGGGTCAGTGAACTTCAGGCACACAGATGTGTTCGACTGCGTTGCCGCATCCTCGGCAAGATTGGCAATCCAGTCGTTCTGGTCGCAGAACGCATGCACCGCACCGGCATTGGCATCGGCGCGTGCAATCAGGCCCTGCAGACCTCCGACCGAACGCGCCCAGTCCAGGGCGAACAGGTAATCTTCGACCGCCAACATCGAGGGCGTGTTGATCGTTGCACCAGTAAAGATACCTTCGATCAGCTTGCCGCCTTTGGTCAGACGGAAAATCTTAGGCAGCGGCCACGCGGGGGTATAGCTCTCCAACCGCTCTACAGCACGGGGCGACAGGATCAGCATGCCATGGGCCGCTTCTCCGCCCAGCACTTTCTGCCAGCTGAAGGTGGTCACATCCAGCTTGTCCCACGGAAGGTCCATGGCAAAGGCCGCCGAGGTCGCATCACAGATGGTCAGACCCTGACGTTCATCGGTGATCCATTCGCCATTCGGAACCCGCACGCCCGAAGTCGTACCGTTCCAAGTAAACACAACGTCATTGGCGAAATCGACCGAAGCCAGATCCACGATCTGCCCGTAATCCGCAGTTTTCACCTCGGCGTCGATCTTCAGCTGCTTGACCACATCGGTCACCCAGCCAGAGCCAAAGCTCTCCCACGCCAGCATCTCGACCTTGCGCTCGCCCAGCAGCGACCACAGCGCCATCTCGACCGCACCGGTGTCCGAGGCGGGAACGATGCCGATCTTGTAATCCGACGGAATGCCCAGCACTTCGCGCGTGCCTTCAATGGCCGCCTTCAGCTTGTCCTTGCCAACAGCCGCGCGGTGCGAACGTCCCAGCGCAGCATCGGCCAGTTTGGTCAGATCAAATGTAGGGGGTTTGGCGCAGGGGCCCGAGGAAAAACGCGGATTCGCCGGCCGCGTGACCGGTTGTTCGATAGTCATCTGTATTACCCTTCCAGATACACGCCCCTCGTTGGGGAGGGGTGTCCCACGCACAGACCTATGGGGCCTTCGCACCTGCAGCAAGCAGAAAAGACGCTTCGTCGGGGAAAAACGACATCTAAAAGGGGTGTAAATCAGAACATGAGTTTCCGATTGGCGAAAACCCCGCCGATTTCTCGGCGGGGTTTGAACTCTACTCAGCGGCTTCTTCGTAGTCTGACATTGGTGGGCATGTGCAGATTAGGTTTCGGTCTCCGTAAGCGTTGTCGACGCGGTTGACGG
>NZ_JBQFOY010000034.1:0-24193 GCF_056533985.1 Ruegeria sp. E8 | reverse complement strand
AGTGGGAAGCAGCGGGCTATGGCAACCTGCCGGTCTGCATGGCAAAGACCCAGTACTCGTTCTCGACCGATCCGTCCCTGCGCGGCGCGCCTACCGGACACTCGGTTCCGGTGCGTGAGGTTCGCCTGTCCGCTGGTGCCGGTTTCATCGTGGTTGTCTGTGGTGAGATCATGACCATGCCCGGACTGCCGCGCAAACCTGCTGCGGAAACCATCTGCCTCAACGACGCAGGTGAGATCGAGGGCTTGTTCTAAGCCCCCAAATAAGACATCTCGTGGTCCGGGGATATCCCCGGGCCGCAGGAGATTGAAATGCCCAATCTGATACCTCCGCAAGACTGTCACTCGATGCAGGAATTGCGGCCTCAGATCGACAAGCTGGACCGCCAATTGATTGAATTGTTGGTAACGCGCGCAACCTACATCGATCGCGCGTCTCAGCTGAAACCCGGCGAGGGTTTGCCCTCCCGTATCCCTCAGCATGTCGAAGAGGTGGTGCAGCGTGTGCGTGCAAGCTCGGACGATCTGGGGCTGGACCCGGACCTTGCCGAGCGGATGTGACGCATTTTGATAGACTGGTCGATCGCGCGGGAAGAGCGCGTGCTCGGCTCTGACTGAATAACCGGGCGCCCGCGCGCCCGATCCGTTTATCGAATGAAGGGATCAAAGGATGGTAGCGCAAGTCATCGACGGTAAGGCTTTTGCGGCCAAAGTGCGTGCGCAGGTGGCCGATCAGGTTGCAAAGCTGAAAGAAGAAAACGGCATCACGCCCGGTCTGGCCGTGGTTCTGGTGGGCGAAGATCCGGCCAGCCAGGTCTATGTCCGGTCCAAGGGCAAGATGACCGTCGAGGTCGGCATGAACTCGTACGAGCACAAGCTGGACACCGACACATCCGAGGAAGATTTGCTGGCGTTGATCGACAAGCTGAACAACGATCCCGCCGTGCACGGCATTCTGGTGCAGCTGCCGCTGCCCAAGCATCTGAACGAAGATCTGGTGATCAATTCGATCGACCCGGCCAAGGATGTCGATGGCTTCCACATCTCGAACGTGGGCCTGCTGGGCACCGGTCAGAAGTCGATGGTGCCCTGCACGCCGCTGGGCTGCCTGATGATGCTGCGCGACTACCATGGCTCGCTTTCGGGGATGGATGCGGTTGTGATTGGCCGGTCGAATATCGTGGGCAAGCCGATGGCGCAATTGCTGCTGGGCGATAGTTGCACCGTGACCATCGCCCATTCGCGCACCAGGGATCTGCCCGACGTTGTGCGGCGCGCCGATGTTGTCGTGGCGGCCGTCGGACGGCCCGAGATGGTGCCGGGCGACTGGATCAAGGAAGGCGCGACCGTGATCGACGTGGGCATCAACCGGATTGAGCGCGACGGCAAGAACAAGCTGCTCGGCGATGTCGATTATGCCAGCGCCGCCGAACGCGCGGGGGCGATCACCCCGGTTCCGGGCGGCGTGGGTCCGATGACCATCGCCTGCCTGCTGGCAAACACACTCACTGCATGTTGTCGCGCTAACAAACTCCCAGAACTTCAAGGCCTAACAGCGTGAGCCTCGCTGCTGGCGCTTCAACCGGCAGAATATCTGCCTGCGCCAGCGCGCAACAATATTGGTATATTGCGGGCCGTGCCGCGCGCATGGTGATCGTATCCATTGGTCATTCGGCGTCGAATGCTGCGCGCGTCCGCGCGTTGGTAGCCCGCGCGGCACAAACCGGCATGGCGTTGGATCAGCAATTCTGGGGCAAGGATATGTCGCAGGATAAGTGCCGAACTCAGGTCAAGCAATTGAACGCGGCGGTGGATGTATATGCTGTCTTGTTGCTGCCTGACGCGCCTACACATATTGATATTCTCAACCTGCGAAGTGAATTGCAGGGACACAAAGATCTCAGTCGACCTGGCTCATGGCATCATCCCGGACCAGTTCGCCCGGGCGAAGTTGATTGCGTGTTATACAGCGCGATTGTGGCCCATCAGGCTCATGGTATTGCAATGGGCAAGCGGATGCTCAAATCGCAAGATAGCCAATTCCGGAAAAAGCTATGAGGCAACCAAGCCATTGAGAGATTGACATTTTCTCTCTCAGGATCGCCCAGGCCAGGACAACCGTCAATAACCCGAAGATCGAGGCCGCGACGGATGCGTATTGGGCATTGGGCAATCCCCCGGCAGATACGACGCACAAAAGCGCCACCGCGTCAAGCGTGCCCATCAGGCACAACAGGGGCAGGGCCCGCGTGCCCGGCCAAAGCGACTTGCGGGATGCAAGGGCAATTGCGGCCAGGACCGGGATGGCGGTCAAGCGTCCAATCAGCGAAACGGTGAACTCATTGCCAAGTTCGGCTGCATATTGTCCCAAAGCGAATGTCGCAGCAAACCCTATTGCAGCAAGAATTGAAAAGGCAATTGTCGGCCTGGCTGCAGGATATTCTGCTCCGTCACCCTTGGATCGTGCTGAGACAATGGACACGCCGACACCAATGGCGATGATTGCCAGCCAATGCCATATGCTGACTTCGGAACCGCGCCATATTGCAAGGGTGACTGACAAAACGGGATAGCTGGCGACAAGCGGGGCGACCAGACGTACAGGCCCGCGCTGAAACGCAGCATACATGCTGAGGCCAGCAAGCAGGTAAAAGCCGCCCGACGCAACTGCATAGGACACTGCCTCGACGGGCATGGGGGCAAACCCGGACCAGATCGCCACAAGTCCGAACTGAAGCACAGCCCCGGCAACCAGCACGGCCATCAACGCGGCGATGACGCTCACGGACTGGCTGACATATCGTACGGCAAGATCGTGAAAGCCCCAACATAATGCGGCCAGCAGACCCAGTACAAGGGCGCTCATCCGGTCGCCTCATGTATCTGGTCATGCCCACACATTACGTGCCCATCTTGCGATATCAACCGCGCCAACATGTCACTGGTGATAAACTTATTTTCCTGGTATGCAATATTTATTGACGGTTACACTCGGGAAAGAGACGTATGTCATCTGCATTGGATCAAATCGGCGGTGAAGATAGACTTCGGGCTCTGGTCGAACGGTTCTACGACCGCATGGAGACCGATCCGGCCGTACATCCATTGCACAGGTTGCATTTTCGCGGACACGGGTTGTCTCATACGAGACAGGCACAGTTTGAATTTCTGAGCGGGTTCCTGGGCGGTCGGGCCTATTATCGTGAGCGATTTGGTCATATGGACCTGCGTGAAATTCATGCGCATGTGCCGATACGCGAAGCCGATGCCGAGCTTTGGCTGGATACGTTTGACGCCGCGTTGGCGGATTGCGGAATGGACGGTCCGGTGGTGGACAAAATGCGCAAAACTCTGCGCCGTGCCGCGTTGATGCTGGTCAACGATGTCCCAGACTGGAGAGTTGAAGCCGACAACGGATTGAACCTTGAGGTTCATGGCTAATCAGATCTGTCGCAATCTGGCATAGATGCTGGACGTGATCTTGAATTGTTCATCGGTAATATTGTCGCTCTCGGAGGTCATCTCCTGCACCGCATCTGCGCATCCAAGCCAATCCACAGCGCATTGATGATTTGCCGGATCGGTCATCCACGATTGGATCGTGCCCTGAACAAGTTCGGGGTGAAACTGCACGCTCCAGGCGCGATCTGAGACCCGCAATGCCTGTACAGCGCAAGCCTCAGATTGCGCCAAAACCGATGAGTTGGGAGGTAGATCGATGGCCTCAACGCCATGCCATTGTAGCACCCGGAATTGATGGGGCAGGAGCTCGAACAGCGGATCACTGCGCATGTTGTTAGTCAGATTGATGGCAAGCACACCGATCTCAGGCTTCTGCATAAGTGCACATTTCCCTCCCAACGCATCAACCAGGAGTTGGTGCCCCAGACATATTCCAAAGTACGGTCGCTTGAGGTCTTGAATCCACGTCCTGATCGCTTGTTTTTCGGGCGCGAGCCACGGATGCGCCTCGGTTTCCCAGACGTCCATCGGGCCGCCCAGAACCAGAAGCAAATCAAAATCGTCGAGTTGCGGGATTGGTTGGCCATCATACAGATGCACGACTTTGGCCGTATCACCGCATGATGAAATGTGCTCGAGAAACGCTCCGGGACCTTCACCCGATGAATGCTGGAAAATAAGCACATTCATTAGGCGTAGGCCTCCATCCGAGCGTCGGTATTGGGGCGGCAGCGGTCCGCAGCCCCAAAAAGTTTATTAGATATCGAGCGTGTGGTCCTTTTCCCAGCGAGAGAAATGGCTGACGAACGAGTTCCACTCCTGATGCTTCATTTTCAAAAATGCGCTTGAGAATTCCTGACCCATCATGGCTTTCAACTCGGTATCATTGTCGTATTCGCGCAACCCGTCGAGCATGTTCAGCGGCAATTTGGGGGCGTCGGTGACGGTGTGACCTTCGGCATACATGTCAATATCCCAGCGCCGTCCCGGATCGGCCTTCGAGCGGATGCCGGACAGACCAGCAGCGATGATGACTGCCTGCAGCAGATAGGGGTTGGTGGCCCCGTCGGCCAGGCGTAGTTCGAACCGGCCCGGGCCGGGCACCCGGACCATGTGGGTGCGGTTGTTGCCGGTCCATGTCACAGTATTGGGCGCCCAGGTTGCGCCCGACATGGTACGCGGTGCGTTGATGCGCTTGTAGCTGTTCACCGTCGGGTTGGTAATCGCCGCCAGCGCACTGGCATGTTTCATGATACCGCCCAGAAAATACTTGCCCTGTTCGCCAAGACCCACCTCGCCGGTCGGACCATCGCCTTCGCCGGCAAAGACGTTGGTTTTGGCGTCCGCCCCGGGCGCGTCCCAGACCGAGATATGAGCATGGCAGCCATTGCCTGTCAGCCCTTCGACAGGCTTGGGCATGAAGGTGGCCCGCAGCCCATGCTTTTCGGCCACCGACTTTGTCATGAATTTGAAGAACGAGTGTTTGTCGGCGGTTTTCAGAACGTCGTCAAACTCCCAGTTCATCTCAAACTGGCCATTGGCATCTTCGTGATCGTTCTGATACGGTCCCCAGCCCAGTTCCAGCATATAGTCGCAGATTTCGCGCACTACATCATAGCGGCGCATCACCGCCTGCTGGTCATAGCAGGGCTTCTCGGCGGTATCGAACGGGTCGCTGATCTGCTCGCCATCGGGGGTGAGCAGGAAGAATTCAGCCTCAATGCCGGTTTTGACATGCATGCCCATCTCGGCGGCCTCGCCGATCAGGCGGCGCAGCACGTTGCGCGGGGCCTGGGCGACATCCTTGCCTTCCATCACGCAGTTGCCTGCAACCCAGGCGACCTCAGGCTTCCATGGCAGCTGGATCACCGATGACGGGTCCGGCACCGCCAGCATGTCAGGATGTGCTGGGGTCATGTCCAACCAGGTAGCAAACCCGGCAAAACCCGCGCCATCTTCTTGCATGTCGGCTATCGCTTGTGCGGGCACCAGCTTAGCCCGCTGCCCACCGAACAGGTCAGTGAAAGAGATCATGAAGTATTTGACGCCTTTTTCTTTTGCGAAAGCTGCGAGATCTGTCGTCACGATGGCTTTCCTTTCCCTGTTGAATTTCGATTTTCAAAGCAAATACGCGGCCCCCCGTCAGGGAGCCGCGCAGCATCCGTTCAGAATCCTTCTTTGCCCGGGTACCAACTTGTCCCGGCTAACGGGACACGCGCCATGGCCGCGGCCTCCATCGTCAGGGCGCACAAATCCTCGGGTTCGAGATTGTGGAGGTGATTATGACCACAGGCCCGCGCAATGGTTTGCGCCTCAAGCGTCATCACCTTGAGATAGTTGCGCAGACGGCGTCCGGCCTCGACCGGATTCAGACGGGCAGCCAGATCGGGATCCTGCGTGGTGATACCCGCGGGGTCCTGGCCCTCGTGCCAGTCGTCATAGGCCCCGGTGGTGGTGCCCAGCTTTTGGTATTCGGATTCCCATTTCGGGTCGTTGTCGCCAAGCGCCACCAGCGCGGCGGTGCCAATGGCCACCGCGTCGGCGCCAAGGGCCATTGCCTTTGCTACATCGGCTCCGGTGCGAATGCCGCCCGAGATTACCAGTTGCACTTCGCGATGCACGCCCAAGTCCTGCAGCGCTTGTACGGCAGGGCGAATGCAGGACAGCGTCGGCAGACCCACATGCTCGATGAACACGTCCTGCGTCGCGGCAGTGCCACCCTGCATACCGTCCATCACCACCACATCGGCCCCGGCCTTTACCGCAAGCGCGGTGTCATAATAGGGGCGGGTCGCGCCAACCTTGACATAGATGGGCACCTGCCAGTTGGTAATCTCGCGCAGTTCGAGGATCTTGATTTCCAGATCATCCGGGCCGGTCCAATCAGGATGGCGACAGGCCGAGCGCTGGTCGATACCCTTGGGCAAGGTGCGCATTTCGGCCACACGGTCGCTAATCTTCTGCCCCAGCAGCATACCGCCGCCGCCGGGTTTGGCGCCCTGACCGACCACAATCTCGATCGCGTCGGCCTTGCGCAGGTCGTTTGGGTTCATGCCATAACGAGAGGGCAAATACTGATAGACCAGCTTGCTGGAGTGACCGCGTTCTTCGGGTGTCATGCCGCCGTCACCAGTGGTGGTTGACGTGCCAGCTGACGATGCGCCCCGGCCCAAGGCTTCTTTCGCCGGCCCAGAGAGAGCGCCAAAGCTCATGCCCGCGATGGTGATCGGAATTTCCAGTTCGATCGGCTTCTTGGCAAAGCGCGTACCCAGTGTCACCGAGGTGTCGCAGCGTTCGCGATAGCCTTCTAACGGATATCGTGACACCGACGCGCCCAGAAACAGCAAATCGTCGAAATGCGGCACCTTGCGTTTGGCGCCACCTCCGCGAATGTCATAGATGCCAGTCGCCGCGGCGCGGCGGATTTCCGCGTTGATCGGGTTGGTGAATGTCGCCGACTGGATCGGCAGGGTGCGGGGGATCTGATCGTCCATATCTTTCATACCCTTTATCCTCAGTAAGCGGCGGCGTTATCGACGTCGAAATTGTAAAGCTGACGGGCCGAACCATATCGTTTGAACTCTTCCGGACTGGCATCCGCGCCTGCGCGATCCAGCAGGTCCTTCAGAATCTCCAGGTGTTCGGGGCGCATCTCTTTCTCGACGCAGTCAGCGCCGAGGCTTTTGACCGAGCCGCGCACGAACAGCCGCGCCTCATAGAGCGAGTCCCCAAGCGCGTCGCCTGCATCACCACAGACCACAAGGTTCCCGGCCTGTGCCATGAAGGCGGACATATGGCCGATATTGCCGTGCACCACGATGTCGATGCCTTTCATCGAAATCCCGCAACGCGAGCTGGCATTGCCCTTAATCACCAGCAGACCGCCATGACCCGTAGCCCCGGCATACTGGCTGGCATCGCCATCGACGATCACCTCACCGGACATCATGTTCTCGGCCACGCCGGGCCCGACCGAGCCTTCAACCTTAACCGTCGCCTGCTGGTTCATGCCAGCGCAGTAGTAGCCGGTGGACCCCTTGACTGTCACCTCGATGGGCGCGTCCAGCCCGACGGCAATCGCGTGGCTGCCCTTGGGGTTCACAACCTCCCAGCTGGTTTGGTTCGTCTCGGTGGATTGCGATTGCAGCGTTGCGTTCAGCCCGCGCAGGCCGTTTGCTTCAAGATCATAGGTCTGCATGTCAGGCGGCCTTTTCCGTCGTTGTCGGGCTGTCGTTGTGGGACCAGAAGTAAACCGTTGCCGGTTCCGGCTCCCAGACGCGGGCGTCTTCAATGCCGGGCAGGTTCACAAGCGCCCGATATTCGCTGCCAAAGGCCACGTATTGATCGGTCTCGGCCATTACTGCCGGTTTGCAGGCGATCGGATCGCGGACCACACCGAACCCATCCTTGGTGCCGACGACAAAGGTGAAGAAGCCATCCAGATCCTCAAGGCTGCTTTCCAGCGCCTCACCCAAGGTGGCCCCGTTCATCATCTTCCAGGTCAGATAGGCGGCTCCGACCTCGGTATCGTTTTCGGTTTGGATCACCACTCCTTCGCGACGCAGTTTGCGGCGCAGCGAGTTGTGGTTTGACAGCGAGCCGTTGTGAACCAAACACTGATCGGGCCCGGTGTTGAACGGGTGGGCACCCATCGTCGTGACCGCAGATTCCGTTGCCATGCGGGTATGACCAATGCCATGCGTGCCGCTCATGCTGCTGATGTCAAAGCGCGCGGCCACGTTTTTGGGGAGGCCAACTTCCTTGTAGATCTCTAGCATCTCACCCCGGCTCATGATCCGGACCGAAGGCCGGATTTCTGCCAACGCGGCCCGTGCCGCTTCAAACTGCCCGGCCGGAACGTCCAGCACAGTGTGCGTGTCATTATCAGTCTGGCTTACAACCGCGCCCAAGTGCTGCCCCAGCTCTTCGGCAAGACCGGCAAAGTCGTCCTTGGGATTGGGTGACTGCAGTGTCACCTTGGTCTTACCACCTGATTCCTCGCCATAAATCGCAATCCCCGCGCTGTCGGGGCCGCGATCCGTCATCGTGATCAGCATGTCTGTCAGCATATTGCCCAGTTGGGGCGCAAGAGACTGGTCTTTGAGGAATAATCCAACAATTCCGCACATGGCTGGCAGATCTCCTTGTGTGTTTCGCTATGATTCTACGGTACCAACAATTCAAACGAACATCAATAATCATAGGAAAGTATTTTTCCTGAGAGGCAATGGACAAGGATTTAGATTTATGCCCATTGCCAGCTTTCAAAGCCGGATCAGTATCGTTCCAGCTGTGCTTTCACTTTTTCTTCATCGCCAGTGTGGCGAGCCTTCTCGAGGTGTTCACCTTCTCGGACAAATTGGATGCGATGCCAGCCGATCCAGAATACGACGCCCACAATGACCATCAGAACTTCGTAACCTTGGAAGGGATAGATTGGTCCGACTTCGGCCAGATCCACGGCCCAGTTTGTATATCCGTTAGTAGACATATCTTTCTCCCTTACTTAGCTGCTATGCCACGGGCAGCCAGTTCCTCTTTGTCGGCTGCAATTATCGCGGCTTTGGCGTCTTCGTAGGCATGGTGTTCAGCGTAATCGAGACCCTGAAGTTCAACTTCTTCCGGGATGCGCAGAACACCAGCGGCCGATTGAATTTTCGCCAGAATCCAACCTGGCAAGAAGCCAAGAACAAAGAACATGATGACAGCACCAGTGATCTGACCGACCGGGTTAATCGTCGCGTAACCTTCATATGGAGAAGAAGGCACACCCCAGAGGACAAAGCCCGAAATTACCAAGCCAACGAACCCTGCGTAACCATGCACGGCGACGGCTCCAACGGCATCATCCAGCTTGAACCGGCGCTCAACCCAATAGTGCAGATTGTAAACGATTACGACACCGACAGCGGCAATTATCATTGCCTGGATCGGGTGATACAGATCGTTACCTGCCGAAGCGGTGATAATTCCGGCCAGACCGCCCGAGAATGTCCAGAAGGCGTCGCCTTTGGAAACCACATACGCTGCCATCAACCCGCCGGACAGTGACATCAGGAAGTTGAAGGTAATCGCGGAAAGCGTGGTTGGGGCCAGATAGATGTTAGTTGCGGTCCATGTAACTCCGGTAATCTGACCGTCGATTGCCTCAGGCGAGATCGCGGGAACATTGCATGCGGCATAGAAGCCCCAGAAACCCGTGTAGATCAGGAATATCCCGATTGTCAGTAGCCAAGGGTTATGTGGCGGAATATCCCGCGGGGTACCGTCTTTGGCAAATTTGCCTAGGCGGGGACCCAGAACCATGATCACCCCAAGTGCGTAACCGCCTGCGATTGCGTGAATAACCCCGGAAGCGTAAGCATCGTGGTACCCAAGAACGCGCACCATCCAACCGCCGTAGTGCCAACCCCACGCGGCGTCGATGATCCACCAAACTGAACCAATCATCACGGCATGGACCCACAAGGCCGAAGATCTAATCCGCTCGATCACAGAGCCAGATACAATCGAGGCTGCCGTCCACGAGAACAGCAGGAACGCCGCCCAGAAGACGCCGGTGATTCTATCACCCAGATTGGTCGCCATGGTGTCTGCCCACGGCAGATTTGCAGCGCCCGCTTCGGTATCCAAACCGCCCCAGAACGGAAAGTTCGGAAAGGCCCAATAAATCCACCATCCAAAGAAGAAGAACGTGACCGTCACCAGCGGGATGATCATGATGTTTTTCATCAATGTGTGCATATGGTTACGGGCCCGGCTAGCGCCGACCTCGTACATGCAAAAGCCCACATGGATGAGGAACATGAAGACGACCGTTACCCAGTAGTAAAACTCGGTAAAGACCGTCGTGAGTGCATTTAGATTACCATCCACTTCGTAGTCTCCCTGTTGTTACAGCAGGAGGTCTTTCTATGAGGAATTTCCTGCTGGGAAAAATTGTGCACTCAGGGGACAATTTCATTTGCGACCTGTCAATAGATATGTGAGGCAAACATCTTTAACGCCAGTAATTCGTGCCTGCTTTGTGACGTCAAAATGGTGGTTATAGAATTGATAAATAATCACTTATTCGACTGTCGCGCACTCCTTCCAGGGTGCAAAAATTGCAGGCAAATATTCCCAACAGGAAAAAAACCTGCACAGAGGTGTTGATTTTCGATCCGACTTCGGCCTCAATATGGTCAACAAAAAAGCAATCAACGGGAGAGCTGAACAATGGCTATTCTTTGGAGGACGTCCGCCCTTGCACAGCGCCATGCCGAGATCGGCGGCGAGCTGGAAGACTGGAACGGTATGGGAACCGCATGGTTCTATGACAATAGCCCGGAACGCGCCAAAGCAGATTACGAAGCGATCCGCACCAAGGCAGGGCTGATGGATGTGTCAGGTCTGAAGAAAGTTCATGTGGTCGGCGAAGATGCAGCCTATGTCATTGACCGTGTCACCACACGGAATGTGGAAAAAATCATGCCGGGTCGGTCGACTTATGCGTCGATCCTGAATTCCGAAGGCAAGTTTATCGACGATTGTATCATCTATCGCCTTTCGGTGAACACGTGGCTTGTCGTGCACGGCACCGGGACAGGGATGGAACAGCTGACATCGGTTGCCGCCGGTAAGAATTGTTCGGTCATCTTTGATGATGACATGCACGACATGTCGTTGCAGGGGCCGGTAGCGGTGGATTTCCTTGCCAAGCACGTTCCCGGCATTCGGGATCTGGCCTATTTTGGCATCATGCAGACCAAACTCTATGGCTGCCCGGTGATGATTTCGCGAACCGGATATACTGGTGAGCGCGGTTATGAGATTTTCTGTCAGGCAAAGCACGCTGTGCATCTGTGGGACAACATCCTGGCCGAGGGCAAGGGCATGGGCATTGTTCCGGTCCAGTTCTCGACGCTCGATTTGTTGCGCACAGAAAGCTATCTGCTGTTTTACCCCGGGGACAACTCGGAAACCTATCCGTTCGACGATGAAACATGCGGCGATACCCTGTGGGAATTGGGTCTGGAGTTTACCGTTTCACCGGGCAAGACCGGCTTTATCGGCGCCGAGAACCACTATGCCTCGCAAGGCAAAGAGCGGTTCAAGATCTATGGTGTCAAACTGGATGGCACCACCCCGGCGGATGAGGGTGCTGACCTGCTGCAGAACGGTGAAAAGGTCGGTGTTGTCACCTTTGGCATGTATTCCGAAATCAATGGGCACAATGTGGGTATCGCACGGATGCCGGTCGCCTGTGCCTCGCCCGGCACCGAGTTGACAGTGCGCAACGGCGATGGGACAGAAATAGCGGCGACTGCAGAAGAGATGCCGTTCTACGATCAGGACAAATCGATCAGAACCGCAAAAGGCTGAGTTTCAGGGGGCGCAACGGACACACCGTGGCGCCCTTTTCCTATTTGAGGACAAAATGTCAAAGTTCGAATTTCCCAAGTCAATCGTAAGCCGCCCGGTCTGGGGCACGCTAGAGGTTCGCCCGGGCGAACATCACCTCATGATCGCCGAGGCCGAAGGGGCCGAAGCCATCCTTGACATAGCGACAAACGATCTGATGGCTAAAACCCATTTGATCTACATCCCAAAAGGCACGGAATTCTCGGAAAAGCTGCAGGCGCTGAATCCTGCGCAATTCTACGAAGGTCCCTCTTATGCAGCCGCGCTGCATCGTATTCGCCGTGTGTTGGGGGACGCGCATATGGGGTTGCAGGTCTATCTGACCGGCACCGAGGGGATGATGGGGCAGGCCATGAACGAGGTGATGGCCGTCGGTCTTCCGCATACTGCGATTCAGACCGAACACCGCGGCTCGGTCGCGCGCCGGATGCAATGCGTGCATTGCAAAGGCGTCACCGAAGATGTCGAGGTCGATCCGTTTAGCTGCGCGCACTGTGGGCTAAATCTGTTTGTACGCGACCACTATTCCCGCCGTCTTGCCGCTTATCAGGGTGTCCGCGTTGATGCCGAGGACCATGGTAACGTGCCTGAGCCGAAGGGGATTTACGAATGAGTGGTGCCGAGAAAATTCAGGTCAAAGTGACCGAAATCACCCCGTTGAACGAATTGGTGACGCGATTCCGGTTCGAACGCGTTGATGGTGGTCAGTTGCCGACCTTTTCGGGCGGAGCGCATACTGTTGTCGAAATGCGGGACGGTGGTATCACGCGGCTTAACCCGTATTCCCTGATGTCCGACCCGTTTGATCAGTCGTCTTATACCGTCTCGGTCCGGCGCGACGATCAGGGCAGGGGTGGCTCGTTGTTCATGCACCGCCAGGTCAAACTGGGCGATGAAATGACCATTAGCTATCCGGTCAACCTGTTCTCGCTTGATCTGCGGGCCCGCAAGCACCTGTTTCTGGCCGGTGGCATCGGTATCACCCCGTTTCTGGCGCAGATCAAACAGCTAGAACTTTTGCACGGTCATTGGGAACTGCATTATGCGTGCCGTAACAATGCGTTGGCAACTTATGCCGATCAACTGACAGACAGGCATCCAAACGAAACACATCTGTACTATGACGACCAAAATCAACAGATCGATCTGAAAAACCTGCTGAGCGGGCAGCCTTTGGGCACGCATGTCTATGTCTGCGGCCCCAAAGGCATGATCGATTGGGTGCGCGGCACTGCTGCCGCCGAAGGCTGGCCCGAGGATTGCGTGCATTATGAAGAGTTTCTGGCACCGCAGCCCGGCAAACCGTTCGAAGTGCGCTTGGCAACATCAGACAAAGTCATTCATGTGGGTGAGAACGAAAGCCTGCTGGAAGCCATCGAACGCGAAGGCGTGGATGCGCCGTATCTGTGCCGTGGCGGGGCCTGCGGCCAATGCGAAACCGTTGTGCTGGATCACGACGGAAACTTTGTTCATCGCGATCACTGGCTGACGGACGAAGAAAAGGCAGCAGGCAAGAAGATCATGCCCTGCGTATCGCGTTTCGAGGGCCAGTCCCTCGTGCTGGACCGCTGAGAGGAGGCCCGACATGACCATTCAATTCAACGACGAGTCCTTCCGCGACGACTATACGTTCCACAACTCGGAATGGGCGATCAAACGCTTTCCTTTCCCGTTTCACGAAGACAGCTATATGTATTCGGTCAACATGGAGCAGCACCGGGGCGGGCCAAAAGGCTCGGTCTACGAGATGCGGTTCGATGTAGACGAACATTATGTGTCGGAAATGAAAGACCGCGCCATCGTTCTGGATCAAGACCCTCTGCGTTGTCAGTCACTGCCGCATATGACCTTGGCGGGTTGGGACCTGCTGGAGCTGATCATGGTCAGCAAGTCGGAAGACTACCCTGACCTGTTCGAGCTGCACCGCAACGGCAATCAGTGGCGCTGGATTAACAAGCCGCTAGGCATTGATCACAGTTTCACCTTCATGGACGAAACCACCCTGCCATACGGTCCGATGGAATACATCACGCGCCAGGCACAGGGCGATTTCGCTGTGCTGGATCAGCGGGATGAGATGTTGTGGATGGATGCCGGGATGGTAACGACCCAGGCAGACTGGAGCCTGGATTTCGACATCGGCATGAACTTTTTCGAATGGCATGCGCCAGTTCCGAAAGCACATGAGATGGGAATTTTCAAGCGCGCGCTGAAATTCCTGCTGAACATTCAGCAAGGGGCTCCGGCACGTCGTCTGAACTGGACGATGACGGTGAATCCTTTGCTGGATACCAGCCCGGAGAACTATCACAAATGGGGTATTCAGAAGACAACGTTGACGCCTGAGAACATCGCCCACAAGCAGCATCTTCGGGTTGAGCTACAGACCTTCTTCCGGTTGCCACGGTCAAACGCGCTGGTATTTCCGATTCGCTGTTATCTGTGCAGTTTTCAGGATCTGATGACGGTACCGAAATGGGGTCGCCGCCTGCATCGTGTTATCCGCGATCTTCCGGTTGAGTTGGCCACCTACAAAGGGTTTATCGACAACCGTCCAATGATGCTGGACTACCTCAGCCAGTTTGACGACGGTCTTCCAACCTCACCGGGTGTATGGCCGGATCTGGAAACGGAACCGCCTTTGTCAAAGTAAACGGGTATCGCGGCGGTCATGACTAGTCCGGACAAGACAATTTGGCAGGTACTCGGCAACGACTCTGCCGTGTATGACGTATTAGCCTTACTGCGTTCTTCGTTCCGATGCATGGATGGCCGGATCGACCCACCGTCCTCCGTCCATCGGCTGACTGTTGAAGGTATGCAGGCACATTGTCATGCCGGGGGTGAAATTTGGGTTATAGGCCGTCCGCTTATTGGCTGCATGTTCCTAATGCCAATGGCTGGCAGGCTGTATATGGGAAAACTGGCGGTGCACGAGCGGATGCGCGGGCAGGGCCTGTGTTCGGCGATGGTCGACCATGCCGCGCGTCGGGCCGCGGCCCTTGAATTGCCCGAGCTTGAGTTGGAAACCCGTGTCGAACTCACCCAGAATCATCGCGTGTTTTCACGCCTTGGTTTCACGATCGTGAGTACGGGAACGCACGAAGGTTACGATAAACCCACTGATTTCCTGATGCGCAAGCCAGTCAATTTGTCTGCGGATAGCTAATCACAGAAATGTATCTTGCCGGCAGGCTGACCAGTTTCTCTGGTCCATGCGGGGCATCCGCGTCAAAGAACAGGGTGTCGCCGGGTTTCAATGGATAATTCTTTTCTCCGTGGCGATAATCGACTTCTCCCTCCAACATGTAGATTGTTTCAATCCCACCGTGCTGGAACGTCGGAAAGACATCGGATTCTGCGGTGAGCGTGATCAAATACGGCTCGACAATCACGCCTGACCCGTTGGCGCCAATATGACCCAACAGATTGTATTGATGATTGGCGCGGGTTCCTTCGCGCTCAAGCTCGATACCCTCGCCTGCTTTTGTGTGAACGGCTTCCCGGCGTTCCTCGAACTGGCGGAAGAAGCTGGTCAGAGGAACCGAAAGTGCGTCGGCGAGTAATTGCAGCGTCGTCAAAGAGGGCGACGTGTTGCCGTTTTCGATCTTCGACAACATGCCGATTGACAATCCTGTCAGTTGGGCCAGTTCAGCGACGGTGATGTTTTGCTGTTTACGAAAGGCTCGGACCTCGCGGCCAATCGCTACTTCGAGCACCTTTTCACGTTCACTCGTTCGAACGGAATGCGGATCCTGAGTCAGATTTCCCACCATTTCTGTGTCGCGTTTTTTCAATGTTTCGCCTTCAATGTCTTGCTACACTTGTCCGAACCAACGGTGCAAGCAGCTGCGCCGTTTCAGCCAAACCAATTCGGGCTATCATAGCACCTATTTTTCCTGATAGTAAAATAATCATGCTGGTAGAAAAATGTAACGAGATTGGATTCCTGTTGTTCGACGGATTTCCGATGGCCTGCTTGACTTCGGTCATCGAACCTTTGAGAGCGGCAAATGAAATAGCGGGACAAGAGACATTTTGCTGGTCATTGGTGACGGAAGACGGGGGCAAAGTCAGATCTAGCGCCAATGTCCGGTTCGAGGCTGAGCGCGACCTGTCCGACTGCAAGTCGATTGATATTCTGTTCCTGCTCAGCGGCCCGACTTCAAAGTTTCAGAATCCGACCCAGGGTGATGGAGTATTACGCATGCTTGCGCGCCATGGAACCATTCTGGGCGGGATAAGTGTGGGCGTGTTTCCGTTGGTTCGCTCAGGCGTCATGAATGGTCATCCGGTATCGGTTCACTGGTGCTACGAGGCGGCCTTTGAGGCTGAGTTTCCGGACATGGACGCCCGGCGCGAAGTTATAGTAACGGACAACTCACGCTACACCGCAGCGGGGGCTGCGGCCGCGTTCGATCTGGCGCTGCACCTGATCGAGGATCGTCTGGGTGGTGATGTCGCGCATGAGGTGGCCTGCTGGTTTCAGCACCCGCTGATGCGAGGTGAAGGTGTACGCCAACAGGTTCCAGATACCAGCAGGCCCGACATGGGTGAAAAGCTGCCGCCGCTTGTGGCAAAATGCGTTGAGCTATACGCCAGCCGAATTGGCGATCCGTTGTCGATTGCCGAACTGTCACAGCAGGCCGGTGTCACGCCGCGCCAAATTGAGCGCGCCTTCAAACAGGCGACCGGTCAAAGCCCCAGCGAAGACCGCCACCGCATTAACCGCTTCCGAGTCGAAGACAACGCACCGCTGCCTTCAAGCTGAGCGAGACGCTCAAAGAGCGGATTTCATCGCTGCTACAATTGCATGATGCAGAGACCCTGCCGAAGAACGGGGGCCATACAGGCTGAACAAACCGCTGGATCTGCACAGAACAAAGCAGCCAAGGTGATGGATTGACGTTCGTGCCGTCTGGCCCGGTTCCATCCTTCGGCAATCCAGAATGCAAAGCAGCTCTAGAACTGCCAAAACATCGGCGCCCTCCAGATCAAACCGGGTCCAGGCATCGGTCTGTTCTGAAACAGACGCGGTGTCGCCGACACAGTCTTTTGTCTGATGGGCCAGTTCCTCATGGGTATCGAAGGGCGCCTCGACCATCCATTGATCCGGTCCGATCCAAAACGCCGAGACAACGTCACCGGCAAACTGACCAACATCAGGTGCCAAGGCGCCGATTAGTTTTGTAAGCGCCTTGCGGGTTTCTGCTTCACGGCCCGCGCGTGCGGCAACCGAGGCCAATGCAACGTCAGGCACCTCGGTACATGTGACGGTTCCAACCGTATCGACATGGGGCTCAGATCCGCCCAGGGCGGTTATTGCAACAAGATCATGCACGAAGCCGTTCTCCCTCAGGATCGACAAAATGAGCCGAGACAATCTCGACCTCGACGGTCAGATCGGTCAGTGGCGACACAAGGCGCATCTTTTCGCCCTGACGGTCACCGCCGTTTTTCAGAAAACCCAGGCCGATGTGACTATCCAACGAAGGCGAGAACGCAGCCGACGTAACATAGCCCTGATCATGCACGGCATCGACCGGGCCGGATGCATCCATGAGATGAGCGCCAGCGGTTATTTTGTCCGCGCTGTTCACGGGTTTGAAGCCGACCATGTTCAACGCATCAGCCTCGTTCAGCCCCTCACGTTCGGACAGGGTCGAACCGATACTATCTTTCTTCTTGGACACCATCCGGCCCATGCCAAGGTTCAGCGCTGTGGTGGTCCCGTTGAGTTCATTCCCTGCGGCGTGTCCTTTTTCGATCCGCATGACGCCGAGAGCCTCGGTGCCGTATGGAACTACATCGAACTCTTCACCGTCCTGCATCAGACGCCGCATCAACGCGTCGCCATAGCGCGAGGGAACCGCAATTTCGAACGCCAGCTCGCCCGAGAACGAAATCCGGAACAGACGCGCCCGCAGGCCACCGCAAACGGTGATATTCGCGCAGGCCATGAACGGAATACCTTCATTCGAAATGTCAAATTCCGGGTCCACGATCTTCTGCAGCAGTTTGCGCGAGTTGGGACCAGCAACGGCATATTGCGCCCAGGCTTCGGTGGTCGAGATCAGTTGGACGTCCATGTCAGGGAACAGACATTGCCGGACAAATTCCATGTGCTGATAGACCTTGACCGCATTCGCCGTGGTTGTCGTCACCACGAAATGATCCTCTGCCAGTCGTCCTGCGGTGCCGTCATCCATCGCAATACCGTCTTCACGCAGCATCAAGCCATAGCGGGTTTTGCCCACCGCCAATTTGGCAAAGCCATTGCAGTAGATGCGGTTCAGAAAATCCGCCGCATCCGTGCCTTGTACGTCGATCTTTCCGAGTGTTGTGCAGTCGCACACGCCCACCGATGCGCGGGTTTGCCGGACTTCGCGGTCGACGGATTCACGCCAATGTGTTTCGCCGGGCAGCGGGAACCACTGCGCCCGCAACCAGTTGCCAACCTCGACAAAAACCGCACCCCGTTCCTTGGCCCAGTAATGTGAAGGCGCGAGGCGGGCCGGGTGGAATTCTTGCCCTTTCATGCGCCCGGCAAAGGTGCCAATCGGCACCGGTGTATAAGGTGGGCGGAAAATCGTCGTTCCCGTCTCGGGGATGGATTTCCCGGCCAGTTCCGCCATGATCGCCAGACCGCCCATGTTCGAGGTCTTGCCCTGATCGGTCGCCATGCCCAGCGTGGTGTACCGTTTCAGATGTTCGACCGAACGGTATCCTTCCTGATGGCTAAGCTTCACGTCCTTGACCGTCACATCGTTCTGTTGATCCAGCCACGCGCGCGCACAGCCCGGAACATACCAGTATGGCGTTTGCGAGACCGGGGCATCCTCGGCCGTGGGCAAATCGGGAAGCGCGCCGCAGAGTTCCAGCGCTTCAACCGCTGCCTGGGCACCGGATTGCAGCGCGCCATGGGTCGACATCGTTCCGTTTGCTGCACCCGAGACCGTAAGGCCGGGCGGTAGGTCTACGCCCGGAACGAAGGCCGCCATATCCTCGTTCCAGATCGGGCGTCCCCGCTGATGGCAGGTCAGATGCACGTTCGGATTCCAGCCACCGGACACGCCAAGCGCACCGCATTCCAATGTGCGCTTGGACCCGTCGGCCAGTTTGACCTCGACAAAGCTCAGACCCAGACGGCCCTTGGTATCAACGACCTGAGCACCTGCGAGCACTTCGTATTCGTAGCTGATCGGCGCATCCGGTCGAACATCCACCACGGCCGCGATCTTGACGCCCTTGGCATGCAGATCAGCGGCGGTCCGATGGCCGTCGTCATTGTTGGTGAAGATCGCCACGCGCTGCGCCGCCGTCGTTGCGAACCGGTTGGCATAAGTCCGCAACGCGCTGGCCAGCATGACCCCGGGGCGGTCGATGTTCTCAAAAGCGATGGGTCGTTCGGTCGCGCCTGCACATAGCAGGGCGCGTTTGGAATAGATACGCCACAGGATTTGCCGGGGTTTGCCTGCGGGCAAGGTAGCAAGGTGGTCGCCCGTACGTTCAACCGCGCCATAGATGCCGTGATCGAACGCCCCGATTACGGTGGTGCGCGGCATCAGACGGACGTTCGGCATCGCTGACAGTTCAGCCACCGTCTGCGCAACCCATTCGCCTGCCGGGATGTCGTTCAGCGCGAAGGTTTCACTGTTCAGCCGCCCGCCAAGCGCGAAATCCTCATCCGCCAGGATAACGTCCGATCCGGCCCGGCCAGCGGTCAGGGCCGCAGCCAATCCAGATGGGCCTGCGCCAATGATCAGCAAATCGCAATGCCGGAACCCCTTGTCGTATTCATCCGGGTCCTCTTGCATCGACAGCGAGCCCAGACCGGCGGCACGGCGGATCATTGGCTCATAGAGCTATTCCCAGAACGCGGCTGGCCACATGAAGGTCTTGTAGTAAAATCCGGCCGACAGGAAATTCGAGAACCTGTCATTGATTGCCAGCGCGTCAAATTTCAGGCTGGGCCAGCGGTTTTGGGATCGGGCTTCAAGCCCATCGAACATCTCGATCGTTGTGGCGCGGGTGTTGGGCTCCTGCCGGTTGCTCGAGCGCAGTTCGACGATGGCATTGGGTTCTTCCGATCCGGCGGTCAGCACGCCGCGCGGGCGGTGGTATTTGAACGACCGTCCCATCAGGCGCACTCCGTTGGCCAGCAGGGCCGAAGCCAGTGTATCGCCCGGATGCGCCGAATAGCTGCGGTTGTCGAACTTGAAATTCAGGGTTTTGGTGCGGTCGATCTGACCGCCGCTCAGCCTATTGTCTTGGGTCATTTGGAACGCCCCTGTGCCCAGGCCACGTCACGGGCCAATTCCACGTCTGTGATCTCGTGCGTCACGGTGTTGCGCGTCACGACCAGCCACGACCGGTCTCCGCCTTCGTGAAACCAAAGCTCGCGATGCAGCCCGGCGGGATTGTCGCGCAGATAGGCGTAATCGTGGAACGCGTCGACCGCGTTATCGCCCTGCCCGTCGGGGCGATTGATCAGAGTGGCGTCGCCCAGATAGACGAATTCCGAGCTGTCTCGCGGGCCCAGCAAGGGATGATTGATGATCATGGTGCTGTTCCCCTCAGTGCAGGTTGGGCTGGTTGCCCATGCCTTTTTCGTCGATCATCCGCCCAGTGCGGAACCGGTCGAAGCGATAGGCGGTTGCAGTCGGGTGCGGCTCGTCCTTCGCCAACAGATGCGCAAAGCTGTAACCCGAGGCTGGGGTCGCCTTGAACCCGCCATAACACCAGCCGCCGTTGAAATAGAGCCCTTCGATATCGGTCCGGTCGATGATGGGTGAGCCGTCCATGGACATGTCCATGATCCCGCCCCACTTCCGCAGCAGACGCGCCCGGCCGATCATCGGCATCAGCGCCATGCCGCCCTCGCAGACATCCTCGACCACAGGCAGATTGCCGCGCTGCGCGTATGAATTGTACCCGTCCAAATCTCCGCCAAAGACCAGACCGCCCTTGTCGGACTGGCTGACATAGAAATGCCCGGCACCAAAGGTGATGACGCCCGGCAGAACCGGTTTCAGACCTTCCGAGACAAAGGCCTGCAAGACATGGCTTTCGATCGGCAGGCGCATCCCCGCCATGCCCATCAACCGCCCCGAATTGCCCGCAACGGCACAGCCGACCTTGCCCGCGCCGATAAACCCTTTCGAGGTCTCGACACCCAGACATGTGCCGTCTTCGATCCGAAACCCGGTCAATTTGCAGTTCTGGATGATATCGACGCCAAAACTGTCGGCTGAGCGCGCATATCCCCAGGCCACGGCATCGTGACGCACGGTGCCGCCGCGCCGCTGCGCCAGACCACCTTTGATCGGGAACCGCGCATCGTTAAAATTCAGAAACGGATATTCCCGGCGTACCTGATCGGCATCCAGCAATTCGGCATCCGCGCCGTTCAGGATCATCGCATTGCCCCGCCGGGTAAAGGCGTCACGCTGCGCATCCGTATGGATCAGGTTGATGATCCCGCGCTGACTGACCATCGCGTTGTAATTTACATCCTGTTCCAGACCTTCCCACAGTTTCAGCGAGAACTCATAGAACGGCTCATTCCCATCCAGCAGATAGTTTGAGCGAATGATCGTCGTATTGCGTCCGACATTGCCGCCGCCGATCCAGCCCTTTTCGATCACCGCGACCTTTTGGTGCCCATAGATCTTGGCAAGATAATGCGCCGTCGCCAAACCATGACCTCCGCCGCCTATGATCACTATGTCATAGTGCGGTTTGGGTTCAGGGTCGCGCCAAGCGGGCTTCCAACCTTTGTGGCCGGTAAGCGCCTCTTTGATGACTTTGAAGCCAGATTATCGCATGGATCGGACCTTTTTCGCCAGATTCCACGCAAATCATCTGAATTGATACTCTCAAATCCGACATCGATAGCTTTGAATCAGACCTGAAGGCCGGCGAATTCACAACGCCTTACGTGTCAGTACCAAGCAGCAAGACCTGGATGTCCGCAACATTGGTCCCGGTCGCGCCGGTTATCAGAAGGTCACCTGACAACGTCAGCGCCTTGTGACTGTCGTTGTTTGCCAAAAGGGCGGCAGGGTCATGCCCCGAAGCGCGGATTCGGCCGAACGTCCCAGCATCCACAATCGCACCAGCCGCCGGGGTGGGGCCATCGCGCCCATCCGTGCCGCCGCTGAGAAATACCCAGTTGCCGGGTATCGATCGTCCCTCCGCCAGTTGGGCGACCCGCAATGCCAATTCCTGATTGCGCCCACCGCGCCCGGTGCCTTGTAAGCGTACAGTAGTCTCACCACCAAACAGCAGAGCGATTGGACGCTCAGCAGTGGCAGACGGGATTGCTTGCAAAATCTGTTCCGCGGCATCTGACACGTCACCGATCAACGCGTCGGATACGATTTCAGCCCGGCAGGTCTGCGCCGCACAAGCATGCGCGGCCTCAAGGCTGATTGCGTTCGACCCGATCAGATGATTGGTCGCTTCAACCGCTATGGGCTGTTCGGGAACGCTCTGTTCCAGATGGGCGCGGGCAGATTTTGGCAACCGATGCCAGATACCGGCCTCGATGCAGGTTCTGCGGGCGTCGGCGCGGCTTCCGATTGGAAGGGCGGTCGGTCCGCTGGCTACGGCACACAGATCATCTCCGATCACATCCGACAAGATATAGGCCGTGACCGGGGCAGGTGAGCCGTGTCGCAAGAACCCACCGCCCTTAACTCGGCTCAGGTGCTGACGCACAAGGTTCATCCGCACGATGTCGAGTCCGGAAGACAGTAGAACCTCGTTGACCGTGATTTTGTCTGACAGGGTCAACCCCTTGACAGGCGCGGGAACCAAGGCCGATCCCCGCTCGAGATCAGCGCTATAATCTGATCTTCCTCACGTGCTGATTTGAGCAGGGCGATGATCTGTCTCCCCGCTTTCAGTCCTCGTTCGTCCGGGACGGGGTGCGCGCAATTCAATACGGTCGCTCCGTCCACATCGGTCTGGTTTTCAGCATGTGTAACGGCCAGGGCGATGTGGTCGCCCTGAACATGTTGCAATGCCTCTGCCATCATGGCAGGCGCAGCTTTTCCGACAGCGATAAGGATACTGCGCCCGCCTTGTTTTGGTGCGGGAAACGGTGCCGTCCGCAATCGTCTGCGCAGCGAATCTGCCGGATCTGCGGCGGTGACCGCCGCAGCGAAGATGGCTGCGGCGCTATCCCACAGATTTATTGAGGATTGCTCGGTCATAGTGCGCTCATGCGGCAGCGATCTGACCCGCCTTTTCGACCAATACTTCAGCTTGACGGATCGAGGCATAGTCAATCAGGCGACCATCCAAAGACACGGCGCCTTTGCCGGACGCTTCGGCCTCGGCCATTGCCACAAGAATGCGCTGCGCTTTGTCAACCTCGGCGTCCGACGGCGACATGACCTCGTTCGCCAGCGCGATCTGGCTTGGATGAATCGCCCATTTACCCTCACAGCCCAGTACCGCCGCGCGTTTTGCAGCCGCTTTGTAGCCATCGGGATCCTGGAAGTCGCCGAACGGGCCGTCGATCGGGCGCAGGCCGTTGGCACGGGCGGCAACAACCATGCGGGCCAGAGCATAGTGCCACATATCGCCCCAGTGCGTTGCGCGCTGTGCGTCTGCATCCGGGTCGGTCAGAACCGAATAATCCGGGTTCACGCCACCGATGATGGTCGTCCGGGCGCGGGTCGACGCCGCATAGTCGGCCACGCCGAAGTGCAGGCTCTCGTTGCGTTTCGAGGCGGCTGCGATCTCAGAGACGTTCTGCATACCCAGTGCGGTTTCGATGATGTGCTCGAACCCGATCCGCTTCTTGTAACCCTTGGCATCTTCGATCTGGGTGACCATCATGTCGACCGCATAGACGTCGGCGGCGGTGCCAACCTTGGGGATCATGATCAGGTCAAGACGCTCACCGGCCTGTTCGACAACATCGACCACGTCACGGTACATGTAGTGGGTGTCCAGCCCGTTGATCCGCACCGACATGGTCTTGGTACCCCAGTCGATGTCGTTCAGCGCCTGAATGATGTTCTTGCGGGCCTGTTCCTTTTCGTCCGGTGCAACGGCGTCTTCCAGATCAAGGAAGATGACGTCGACATCCGATTTGGCCGCCTTTTCAAACATGCCGGGCTGGCTGCCGGGCACAGCAAGTTCGCTGCGGTTCAGGCGAGCGGGGGCTTGTTCAATTGAGTGAAAGCTCATGGGTTAGGGTCCTTCGACTTACAGGTTTGGATAGATAGGGAAGCGCGCGCAGAGTTCGGCGACTTCGGCTTTGACCTTGGCTTCGACCGCGCCGTTGCCGTCTTCGCCATTGGCGGCCAGGCCGT
>NZ_JBQFOY010000033.1:0-26190 GCF_056533985.1 Ruegeria sp. E8 | reverse complement strand
CAGAGAAGAGATGATGAAACTGAGATAGCGGAACCCGTCGCAACGCCCCTTGAGTCAACAGCCATGTAGTCCCTTGGCCTTGGGATCACGCGTATACCTCCGAGCCCGCCTGGAGAAGCTGCATGATCCCCACCGGCTTTCCCCTGAATGCGGCGCTCGCGGCCTCCTCACCTTTCGGGCAGGACATCCAAAGAAAGGCATTCACCAAGAGAGCGGAATGGTTCTGTTGTATTCCGGGGTCGCGATAAGCAAAGCATCATGCGCGTTGAATGCAGCTTTGAGTGCGCGCATCGTTTCCAGCAGGGCAACGGCCTCTTCATTGTCTCCGTTGTAGACGGCCGCAGGGTAGTCGGCGAGATCAATGAATGTCGTTCTTCCACCTGCCGTATCGATGGGCTTGGTACTTTCAGCGGCTAGCATTTTGTTGAAAGATGCCTTACAAACGCCGCCTGCAAAAAAGTACTTGCTTCATCTTCCTCTCCAATTCTCAGTGATGATGGCTGCGGCTGTGCCGGTTTACCCCTGATGCAACCGCATGCTCATAAGAGGCCTGAATGATCATCTTCACGACTTCTAGGTCCGCCGCATTGCGGGGTGCGTAAACCATGATCTCCTTGATCCCGCGGTCATGCAGAGGGTGCAGTTCGCCCCATCCAGCCTCGAGCACAGTCTTTTCGTCTGCTTCGGAAAGCACGAGGTGGAGGGAACCGTCCGCATGCGTGTGCGCAAACTCGCGACCGCCACGGGGAAACATGAAGGCGTTTTGAGACGCTGGCACGGATTCATCCAGCCACAGGGCGCGTGACGACGGAAGAGATATCCGCGAACGTTCTTCCCGAACGAGATCGAACGTCTCGAACGCCCATTTGTTTAGAGCATCATAGATGTCGCCGGGGCTCTGATCTGAAAACTGTAAATGGGGCGGTTGCGCTGCGGTTTTGGGCTTGGGGCCCGTTCGGTTTGGAATAGTCAGCACCGTCTGATCCTCTCCACAGCATTGAAGTTGGACCTTAGATATTGCGTTTCGCATTTTGGCAGAACACGGTTAAAATAGAAGGCTTAGTTTTGGAAAGTAGAATAATGAATCTGCAAAACTCGATGCGCGCTTTTGTGGAGGTTGCCAAAGAAGGCGGCCTGGCGAAAGCAGCAAAGAAGATGAAAATTTCGGCCCCAAGTATCACCCGACTGATCGGTGACTTCGAAGCCTGGGCAGGCGCACCGTTGTTGGTGCGAACGACCCGGCACGTCTCCTTGACGGAAATGGGTGAAGCGTTTCTTCCACGATGCATCGACATTTTGGACAATACTCAGTCGCTGAAGACCTTTGCAGAATCTAGTACAGAATCCTTATCCGGAACCCTCCGTGTTACGGGTGCGCGAGTTTTAGTGCGTAGCGTCATCGCGCCACTACTGCCTGCATTTCTAGCCGCCTATCCGCGCCTGAAAGTACATCTCGACACGACCGACATGCTGGTCAATGTGGTATCGGAACATTTTGACCTAGCGATCCGGGTGGGTGATCTGCAGGACAGTACTTTGGTCGCAAAGAAGCTTGGTCAATCAAGGCTGGTTTTGACAGCCTCGCCCGAGTTTCTGGCCCGGCGGGGGACACCGCAGAGCATTGCGGACCTGAAGAATTTTCCTTGTCTTACCGACACGATCCCGCAATTCGGTTCGGCTTGGCCAATTGGTGGCAACAAATCCCGGCTGGAGGGGCCGGCATCGGTTTCAGACGGCGAGATTGTGCGTGACCTGACGATCGCCTCTCAAGGTTTGTCTTTGCTGCCTAAGTTTGTTGTGCAAAAGAGCCTCGATAGCGGGGCGTTGGTTCAAGTCCTGGCGGATGAGAAAACACCTGATTTGCCGATTTATGCTATCCTCCCTCCCAAACCCTATGTTTCTCAGTCTGCGCGTGCCTTGGCCGAAACGATTGCCCAAAGCCTGTGAGGCTTGTTGTAATTCCGATTGGCGGAATAATATATTTCATTTTTCTATCATTCTTTCAATTTTTGGACGGTCTTATTCTTGTTTCAGTGAAACAGGTACCGAAAGGAATACTGATGAAACCGACCACATTGATGACCACCCTCGCAGCAACAGCCTTGTTCGCCGTGCCTGCGTTCGCAGAAGAGGCGGCGCTGAAAGCGCGCATCGCCGAGTTGGAAGCTCAGCTGGCCGAATACGAGGCTGAAAAAGAACTCGAAGCCGCGAATGTCGCCCTTTATGACAAAATGGACCTGGAAGCATTTACAGCGCATGACATGGAAACGATCGGTGAAATCCATGCCCATGATGTCAAAGTTATATTTCCGGATGGCTCGCTGACTGAGGGCATGTTTCCAGCCCACGAAGCTCAGATCGACTGGCTGTTCACGACTTTCTCTGACATCACCATTCCTGAACATCCCATTAAATTTGGCTCCGGCGAATGGACTGCTGGCCTAAGTGTGACAAAGGGCACTTGGGACAGCCCTATGCACTTGCCCGATGGGCGTGTCCTGGAACCCAGCGGCAAGCCGTTTGAACACAACGTTGTGACGCTCGTGCGTTGGGAAGACGGTCAGATCGCAGAGGAGTATGTCATGTGGGACAACTTCGACCTCTACGCGCAGATTGGTGCCCTGGAAGGTATGGTTTGTAAGTAGAAAATTGTGGTGGCGGGAATAACCGCCACCAACTGAAGTTACTAAAGGCTTCTTTTGTTTTCTAGAAAAGTATCGGCTCCGCCAACGATCTTCAAAATAGCGTCTTAGGCAAGGGAACGAATACCTAGACGACTTTCGGCATTATCCTGGTTGCATAGCAAATCTCCTAGATCGCAGCATTGGCGGAATCCATAGTTTCGTTTTTCCTGCCAGGAGGCAAACAGTTGAAACAGAGAGAGACCGGGCGTGAACTGGCTATGCACAGTTTGCCAACTTAGGTCGGAACGTTTCGAGCGGTACTCAAATCCCAGAGGAACTTTGCGACAGGACCTCGGGAAAGTTGTATCAAAAGAAACGTATAGAAGGATCGCAACCTATTATCCGCGGCACCATTTCCATGGCGATCATATTCGCGTCCTTTTGTTGGACCAGTCCAGTTGCATCACCGGGACCGAAGGATTTGAAGAAGGAAATGTAAGATTGCCCGCTGGTCAGGTATGTGAGCTCAGTCTCGTCGGGTCGACGTACCTTGGCAATTAAATCCGATGCCTTCCAGAGTAGAATAGCTGTTTCGATTACTTCGACGCCTACGGCTTCATAATCTGCATCATTAAACCCCGCTGCTACACCTGCGCTTTTTTCTATCAAGCAAAGATAGCCTATTCTCTGCAACCGAAGGGCCGACTGGGGTGTCATCGCGACTCGATCCTCACCGTCCAGTATTTCCTTTGGAGTGCCGATTTTCATGTTGCGCCCTTTCTTTCCCAATACGAGTGGAATTCTCGCTTCTATAAAGCCCGCGCTGATCTTCACCCTTAAAAACCACCGCCCTTATCCACGATGCAGCGTCGTCATTCCATTTCAGCCCGCTACCCAAAAAATGGCAGTGCTGTCTGCATGGCGTCTTTGGCAATAAAGATAGGCACCGCATCTGCATCAATGTCCGCAATACATGTTCAGGGTTTGTGAACATTGACTTTGTTAAAAGGTATATAGCATAACTATATTGTGTTGCAAAAAAAACCACTAAGGCAACGACTTTCAAAAAATTCAAAGGAGTTGGACATGAGTAAGGTCCTTGTTCTGTATCATTCAATGTATGGGCATGTTGAGCAGATGGCAGAAGCCATTGCTGAAGGAGCCAGGAGTGCCGGCGCTGATGTAGACATCAAACGCGTGCCCGAGACGGTACCTGAGGAAGTTGCTCAATCTTCCGGCTTCAAACTCGACCAGCAGGCGCCTGTTGCTGAAGTAAATGATTTGCCGAATTACGATGCAATCATCCTCGGCGCAGGTACTCGGTACGGCCGCCTTCCATCGCAAATGGCTGCGTTTCTCGATCAAACCGGCGGGCTTTGGATGAAAGGTGCGTTGAATGGTAAAGTTGGGGGAGCATTCGTCGCCACAGCGACGCAGCATGGCGGTCAGGAACTCACGCTGATGTCGCTCATTCACAACTTAATGCATTTCGGAATGACCATTGTGGGCCTTGACTACGGATTTCAGGCGCAAATGGGAGTTGATGAGGTGAAAGGTGGTGCACCCTACGGTGCAACGACGATCACCGACGGAGATGGAAGCCGCATGCCCAGTTCTGTCGATCTTGACGGAGCACGCTATCAAGGTCGGCGTATCGCAGAAGTAGCAAACAAACTTTTCGACTAATCGAAAAACTCGGTATTCGCGGATACTTGTTCGCGGATACCTTTCTGCACACGCTCGATTTTACAATCCAGAGCTTGTTCGTTGCGTTTTACATTAGTTTAATGAAAATACGGTAAGTAACTTCTTCTGAAAGTCTTTTTCATATTTCGATGATTGGCTCGACTGGTCAGTTGGTATCGGACCTGTCCGGCAAAAGGAAAACAATGCCATTTCGTTCACTCCCTTTGGGCCATCTTACTTGATCAGGAACGCTAGGCTTTAAGGCTAACTCACGGTCCCAACACTAGGGAAAGCGTGATGATAGATAACGTTTAGCTACGCCCGTATCATAACGGTTTGCGTAGGTCGCTTTTGGCCCTTCCGCCTCAAGTTTAGGGGCACCCAAGCCATTCAGAAGCTATAACTGCGATACAGTTCCTCAACATTAACGCTAACTACATACACTTAGGTCATATAACCGAATTATGTATTTTAGATTCTGCGCCAGTACTTCGTTGTTAATCTGGGCGAAGTACTGGCGCGCCGATGGGCAGGTTTTTGGGGGTACGAGCCATCGGCTAATTTGTTAGTTGGACGAACGTACACAAAGTGCACTCTGAGCGTGTGGGTGGACCTGGAAAATCAAACCGACATGCACATGTATTTTAGTTCGAGATAGTCCTCGATCCCATATTTGGAGCCTTCCCGGCCTTGCCCAGATTGCTTGATCCCACCAAACGGTGCGACTTCGGTAGATATTAGACCTGTGTTGATACCGACAATTCCGGCCTCGATCTGCTCAGCAACGCGCCAAACCCGGGACAAGTCATTGGCGTAAAAATATGAAGCTAGTCCTACTTCTGTGTCATTCGCCTGTTGGATCACGTCTTCTTCTGTTTCAAAGCGGAAAATGGGCGCCAAAGGACCGAATGTCTCTTCCTTCGCCACGGCCATGTCTTTTGTTATCTCGGAGATGACAGTGGGAGAGATGTAGTTTTCACCCAATTCTGTGGTCCCCCCTCCTAACACTATCTTCCCGCCTTTTGCGACGGCGTCATCGATGTGTTGCTGGACTTTGACCACCGCATTGTTGTCAATCAACGGCCCAATGTGGGTTTCCGAAGACAGGCCATCGCCCACTCTGAGTTTCCCAACTTTTTCCGCCAGCTTATTGACGAATTCATTGTAAATACCCGATTGAGCGTAAATCCGATTTGCACATACGCAGGTCTGCCCAGCATTGCGGAACTTTGATGCGATGGCACCGTCAACTGCTGCATCAAGATCAGCGTCATCAAAAACAATGAACGGGGCGTTGCCACCCAGTTCGAGGCTGAGTTTTTTGATCGTCGACGCGCTTTGGCTCATTAGAATGCGACCGACTTCGGTAGATCCTGTGAACGAGATTTTTGAAACAATCGGGCTTTCGCAGAAGAGCTTTGACAACCCACGGGTATCGCGACCGGTAATGGTCTGATAAGCGTCTCTAGGAACCCCTGCTTTATAGGCCAATTCTTGCAATGCTATGGCAGACAATGGTGTAAGCGTGGCTGGTTTCACAACCACGGAGCATCCTGCGGCAAGCGCTGGCGCAACCTTGCGGGTTATCATCGCATTCGGAAAGTTCCACGGTGTGATTGCTACTACTAGGCCAACGGGCTGTTTCAGCACAACCAGCCGCTTGTCCGGCATGTGTCCTGGAATTACGTCACCATAGATTCTTTTAGCTTCTTCCCCAAACCATTCGATGAAGGATGCGCCATAAGCAATTTCGGCTTTCGCTTCGGACAGGGGTTTGCCCATCTCAAGAGTCAGGATTTCAGCGAGTTCGCTCTGATGCTCCATGACCAGTTCGAACCACCTGCGTAGAATCTGAGCTCGTTCCTTGCCGGTTTTGGCGGCCCATTCACCTTGCGCTTGTTTCGCGCTCTCAAGAACCGTCTGTGTGCGGCCAACGTCGAGATCCGGTACATGTCCCACTGTTTTTCCATTGGCGGGATTTTTAACGGCAATTGGGTTGGGGCCGAGCAGATTGTCCGAGTGCGAACTGGCGAGATAGCCAAGGAGCAGTGGTCTTACCTGAGTCATGGAGTCTCCGATTTTTGGAGTATTGATTTTCTGCTGTCGTCTTACCCGGACACGGGATGGACATTTCCACCAGCAGCGGGGCCAACATAAAGACCGAAGTTCTGGTTTTGGTGTTCGACACGAAAGCGGTCCAGAATCCGTTTGAGAGTGTCAGTCTCCAAAACCGACATGTCGAGGCTTTCTAGGTCGAAAAACTGGCCGTTGGAACAGACAGCGTCGTTTGTTGTTGTACGGTAGACGACCTCCTGCGGCTTACCGGATTCATCGTCAAAAACCGAGTATAGGAAACCGACATTCGCGTTCAGGCCATGAGCGTGCAGAATTCCTTCTAGAGCGGGAAGCGTTGCCTCTCCTTTCTCAAGAACGCGCCGGGGAAGTTTTAGTGTTCCAGCTTCCTTGCCGGGAGTGAGGAAAACCTTTCCGTCGCACTCTACGATTGTACTGACTGCAATCCTGTTGTCATTCGGGCGTTGCGCGACTTTGCGTTCAAGGTCCATCGTAACGTAGCCGCCACGCGCATAACCCAACGGACCGCCATCGTTTGTCGCAAACCCTTCAACCTTTCCGACGAGTATGAAATGGTCACCGGCATCAAAGACATCATGAACTGTGCAATCGAACCAGCTTAGCACGTCGTCGATCACGGGATTCCCGGCAGGACCCTGAGTCCAAGATGCCTTCTCGAATTTCTCCGGGCTCTTCGAGGCAAAAAGGTTTGACGTTTCGATCTGGCCTTCGGCAAGAATGTTGACGGCAAAGCCCGATGCATTGCGAAAGACGTCAGCACTAAAAGCCGTGTTTGCGATGCAGATTAGCAATAGCGGGGGGTCAAGAGAAACCGAAGAAAATGAATTGGCTGTAAAGCCGCGTGGCGTGCCATCTTCTTCCTTTGTCGTCACGACTGTGACGCCGGTCATGAATGTTCCGAATGCATTTCGAAGCTCGATGGCGTTAGTCGTCATCACCTTGTTCCCCGTTGCTATTGCATTACTCTGTAATGTCTGTGTCACCCAAGATGGCCAGATCCTGATATCGGTCACCGATGCGGTGATGTGGGCGTCCACCATTCGCGGCCCCCAACACAATCAGAATCTCATCCGGTCCAGGCGCGTCAGCGACCGCGAACTGCATCGTCAGGAAATGTGACCGCTGACCCTCGTCATGTTTGTGTGCCAGCGGCATGAGGATCTGCATCCCTGCCGGGCCGCGGACATTTGTCGACGCGAGAAAACTCTTGGCTCCGACCGCCTTGCGGTAGTTGTTTCCAAAACGCAGTGTGTGGATAAGACCGCACCCATGTTCGATCTCGCCATTGAGACCCACGACAACGGCCTTGCCATAGGCTTCGATATTGTCCGGCGATCCCGCGAGCTTAAGGATTTGTTCGGTCAACAAGACGCCCAAATTTGGAGCGATAGCTTGGATCGCAGGTTGCAGGTCTTCAACATAGCCCTGCCCGGCCCATGGATTTTGGATAACCACGCCCGCAGCATAAAGATCGAGAGGTTTTGCTGCTGACTTCCCTCCTTCGATCAACGTTGTTTCTGTTTGGGTGACGATTTTCCGGATTTCGGGCTTCATTGCTTTACCTGATATTAGCAAACTATTCTAAATAGCTATACAACATAGCTAAGAATTATGTCAAGGAAACTTTTTTGAAGCAACCGTAATGCTTTCGGCCACATCCCTTTCCCCAAGTCCGGCACTTACCGCCTTTTCGAACCGCGGCAGAACGGTGTCGATCAGATCTGTCTCAAACCCGATTTCGCGAGCAGCGTCCTGAATAACCTGCAAATCCTTTACAACCAGAGATGAACTACCGAGTGGCTCCGGGAACTCTCGTGATGCCATCATTGGCCCGCGCATCTTCAGCTGATTAGAGCCTGCGCCACTGTCTTTCAGAATTTCGACTACAAGGCTTGAATCCAGGCCTAGGGCTTCTGAAAAGCGGATCGCTTCCTGTGCGGCGAAGATATGCGCGCCCACAAGCATGTTGGCGATATATTTCACCTTCGAGCTATTTCCGAATTCACCGCAATAGATTACCTGATCGAGACAGTTCTTCAAAAGCGGTTGAACCGTCTGAAAACAAGATTCGTCACCGCTGGTAAGAATAAGCCCTTTCCGGTCTTTCGCCATGCCTGGTGTTCCTGAAACCGGGCAATCCAGCAAGTCGCCTCCTCGTTCACGCAGTTTGTCTCTCAACTTCAGTTTTTCGGTAACGGGGAAAACACCCAGCTCAACGACAATAGGTGCGGGAGAGTTCAGGGTCAGGAATTCTTCGACTGTTTCCTGCAGAGAGGCAAGCGTCGGCAAGCAGGTGAAAACCACCCGCGCTTTGAGCGCAACATCAGCTGCACCTTCGGCGGCATAACCTCCAGCCTCACGAAACTGCGTCATATCAGACCGCCGATACCCGTGTACCGCCACTCCGCGCGCAATCAAGTTCTGAGCCAGCACCAACCCCAGGCTTCCCAAGCCGATAAAGCCTGCCTTTTTGTAATCGTTTTGGTTCATTTCTTACTCCCGACCCCGCCAGAACGCCGATGTCCAACGTGGCGTTGACAAGCATTTATAACTAATATAAATAGCTATCTTACATTACTAAATAACGGGGTGCAACTGTGAAGCGATCCACAATACTTTTCTCCGAAATGGCCCCAGATGCGTCGTGGGAACAGGAATTCGATGACTGGTACAATGACGAGCACATTCCCGTTCGGATGGCGGTCAAAGGGTTTCAGGGCGCGCGTCGTTATGCGGCAAGCGACAATGGCGGGTATCTAGCGGTTTATGAAATGGATGGTCCGGATGTGTTGCAAGGACCAGCCTATGCCGAGGTCAAAGGTAAGCCATCAGAACTGACCAAGCGAATGCTCAGTGAGGTAAAGGGTTTCACCCGTTACACCGGCAACGCTTATTCCGTGAAATGCCAACCGGGGCTCGGCTACGAAGAGGCGCTGGACTCACCCTACCTTTACAGTGTTCTATTTCGGGTTCCCGCAGACGAATTCGACGAATTCAACAATTGGTACGAAATGGATCACGTACCAACCCTGATGGAATGCGAAGATTGGCTGATGGTGCGTCGTTTTGATGTTTTTGACGGCCATCCCGAAAACTTTACGCATTTGGCCTTGCATCACCTGCGCGACCTGTCCGCGCTGGACAGTGACGCACGCGCAAAGGCCCGTGCATCTGATTGGCGTGCTCTGCTGGCGGACAGAACCTGGTTCAAGGGGACATACCGAACGTTTCGCCATATGCGCAGTTTCGAGTCCACCCACGACAAGCAGGAGTGACAGCAATGAAGTCCGCCATCGTGAACTTGGGCACAATTGTATCAGGCTCTTCGCGCGACCCATTCGTTGATGCAGATTCGATTCTGATGTCGGACGGTCTGATCAAGAAGGTCGGAACACTTAGCGATGAAGATATTTCCGCCTGCGACGTCGTGATCGACGCGGGAGGCGCCACCGCTGTACCCGGTTTTATCGACAGCCATGTCCACATAACGTTTGGCGACTACACGCCGCGTCAACGAACCGTAGGGTATCTGGAAAGCTATCTTCACGGCGGGACCACTACCTCGATCAGCGCCTCCGAAGTTCATACACCCGGCCGCCCCAAGGATCCCGAAGGGGTTAAGGCGCTGGCCGTTGCTGCGCAACGCTGTTTTGCCGACTATCGCCCTGGCGGCATGCGGGTTCACGCAGGTTCTGTCATCCTGGAGCCGGGCGTGACGCCGGAAGATCTGAAAGAGATTGCCGACAAAGGTGTCTGGCTGGCAAAGGCCGGGTTTGGAGCCTTTGACACCCCGTTTGACTACGCACCTTTGGTTCGTGCTTCGCGAGAGGCAGGAATGATTACAACAGCCCATACGGGCGGCGCGTCGATCCCCGGTTCCTCGGCTATAACCGGCGATCACATACTAGAAATGAACCCGCATGTGTCTTTTCACATCAACGGCGGCCCGGTTGCCATGCCAGACCGGGACTTCGACAGGATCGCAGCGGAAAGCGATATCGCAATGCAAGTCTGCACGGCCGGAAATCTGCGGACAACTTTGCTCTGCGCCAATGTAGCGAAAAAGCGGGATGTATGGGATCGCTTCCTGATTGCCACCGACACGCCGACCGGGTCCGGGATCATGCCGCTTGGAATGATGTACACGATGGTCAATATCGCATCGCTGTCGGAGATTTCACCCGAGGATCTGATCGCGGCGGCTACCGGACATGTGGCTGATGTCTATGGCCTAAACAGCGGGTATATCGCACCGGGCCGCGAAGCCGATATCGTTCTGCTGGATGCGCCACTGGGTGGCACACAAAATACGGCGCTCGACGCAATGAATCATGGCGACATTGTAGCTATCGGAGGGGTTCTGACCGCAGGTATTCCCCGCTTTGTCGGAAGGAGCCGAAACACTCCGCCAACCATTCGGGAAATTCAGGTGGCCCAGAACACATGTCCAGCAGACTTTTCTGGGACGGCCTAGGAAGAGGCGTCCTCGGATCGGACAGCAGGCGAACAGAAACTGGCCGCTTATTACGGGAGGATATCATGAACTTGAATGGAAAAATTCTATTGGCCGCCGGTTGTCTAGCATTGACAACAATTGCGGCCAATGCCGACCAACTTTACCTGACCGCGGGTGCCAGTCATCCGCCGGTATCACCAGAAGTCGGTGCGATAAAAGAGGTTGTCGTCCCGCGTTCGGTAGAGCAACTGCAATCCTTGGGACATAAGGTCGAGTGGACCGAGGCTTATGCTGGTGCGCTATACAATTTCAAGAACACTTTGGAAGGGGTCGAAACAGGTTTAGCGGATATAGGCTGGGTTGGAACCTTATTTGAACCGGCGAAGATGCCACTTCAAAATATTGCCTATTACACACCTTTCCTGACCACTGATATGAATGCCGTTTCAGAAGTCATGCATGAATTGCATGAACAATTTCCTGAAATGAACGGAGCCTGGACGTCCCAGAACACTGTATATCTAGGTCAGAGCGTCGCTGACAGCTATCAGATCATCACTACTCGACCAGTGTATTCTTTCTCAGATCTTGAGGGAATGAAACTCATGACCGGCGGGGCTGCATCAACTTGGTTGACTGGAACTGGCGCAGTGGCAGTCAATGGCGGTGTTCCGGCATATTACAACAACATTCAGACCGGCGTAGCAGATGGCGCGGTCATCACGCCCAGTCTGATGATGGCATTCAAACTCTACGAAGTGGCCCCTTATGTCACCATCGTTGACTTGGGTATTCCCGCGTCGGGTGGCTTGGCGATGAACCTAGATACATGGTCTGGACTGGACGCTGAGTCTCAGGACGTGTTCCGAAATTTGGGTCGAGAATACTCCAGCGCAGTGGTTGAGCGGTTCCTCGCGGCTGAAGCCAAAGCTATGGAAGTCATGGAAGCCAATGGGGCAACGATTTCAACCCTCCCCGAGGAAGAACGTCAGAAATGGATTAATGCGTTACCTGATGTTTCGGGCGAATGGGTTGCTCGGGTCGAAGCAGAAGGGCTTCCGGGTCAGGCACTCATGGATGCTTACGTCCACGGCCTGAGCGAACGCGAAGCCTTGCGCTAACCATATCTCCCCGAAGGGAGTTAGCTCAAGATCTGGCTGCTCCCTAAACTATGGGCGCATCCCTGCGCCCATTTTTTTCCAGTCGCCAGCGGAAACAGTTTCATGACCGAAGCTTTGACAAATACCCTGCAACCTCAAAGGCTCCCTGCCGCGTTGCAACGCGTTTATGATAGTATCACATTGGGTTTTAGCACCCTTGGGATGCTGACAATATTAGCGCTGATGATACTCATTTGCGCTGACGTGTTCGCCCGCAGCCTTTTCGATTTTCCCATTCGCGCGGCAAATGAACTGATAGGGTATTTCATTGTAAGCGCTTTCTTTCTTCAGTTGCCCCGAAGCCTGGGTCAAGGGCGCGTTGCGCGGGCCGAACTGATTATTGATCCGTTGAAGCTCAACAAGCCGTTTGCAGGTTTCTTGCTTGACGCTATCTATTTTTTGCTGACCGCACTTGTTTGCTACCTCATTGCAGATGGCGTCACAGATGGCGCGCTGACAGCGTACCAGGACGGCGAAATTTCCGGCGTTCCGGGTGATTTCACGTTTCAGATTTGGCCTTTCAAGTTCGTGATCGTTCTTGGAGCGGCAATATCATTCGTCGCCTGCCTGACACTTACCGTACGTTCGGCTCTGACGGCCTTTTCATCTGATGCCCTAGGGTGCCCTAAGGGATGGCTAGCGTTAGGTTTTATTGTTCTGGCGGTAGTCGCGATACTGATGGTGCCAAGCGCTATCGAATTGTCGCGCAACGGCATTGGAATACTGATGATTGCATCTCTGGTTTTCTTTGTGATTTTCGGAGCGCCGATCTCAACTGCACTAATTCTGGCGTCAATCATCGGAATATGGTTGATGAAGGGCACCCCCATTCTGGGAATCCGAGCCCTGGTTCTAGCGAGCAGTGAATACCTCGCCAGCTACTATTTTGCGGTTGTTCCTCTCTTCGTGATGATGGGACTGATCGTCAGCGAAAGCGATATCGGCAAGAACACCTTCGACGTCGTACGGCATTTGACTAAAAGACTGACCGCTGGCCTTGGGATCGCGACGATCGGGGCGAATGCGGTTTTTGCCGCAATCACCGGATCATCAATCGCATCGGCCGCCGTGTTCTCCAAAATTGCCGCCCCAGAATTGATGCGTCACGGATATACGCCGCGCTTCGCTGTGGGAGTCGTTGCGGGCAGTTCGGTTTTGGGCATGCTGATTCCACCCAGTATCCTGCTAATCGTATTCGGCTTTCTGGCAGAGGCGTCCGTCGGCAAACTGTTCATTGCGGCTATTTTGCCAGGTATTCTGCTGGCGCTCAGCTTTTGCGTCGGATTGCTGGTGATTGCTAAGTTTTGGCCGTCATTTCTGGGTGATCCCGACCATGACGACAGTGAGGAAAGCGAAAACCTGCATAGCTCATTTTACAAGGTTGCCCCAATCATCGGGCTCATGATTCTGGTGATCGGAGGTATTTACGCTGGGTTTTTCACGCCGACAGAATCTGGGGCAATTGGGGCGCTCGGCGCGCTGATAATCGCAATTGCACAGCGTAAAATGAATGTAGTGAAGTTCTGGAAGGTGGTTCGGGAAACCGGGCATGTCACGGTAACCGTCCTTTTCCTGATTCTTGCGGCAAATCTGTTTTCCCGCTTCATCGCGCTTTCAGGGATACCTCAGAATCTAACAAGTTTCATAGAACACGCCGATCTAACCCTGATCGCCTTCACCCTGATTTATGTGGCTCTTTTAGTCGCGTTGGGGATGATCCTGGATTCGGTGTCGATAATGTTGATTGTTGTCCCACTTGCCCTTCCGCTTGTACAGGCTTTGGGCGGGGATGTGATCTGGTTCGGCATTGTGACGGTGGTCGCTGTGGAGGTTGGGCTGCTAACGCCCCCGGTCGGCCTGACCTGCTTTGTCGTCAAGAGCTCCATGGCAGATCCCAGAATCACTTTGCGAAGCGTTTTTGAGGGCGCGTTTCCTTTTGCCCTGATCATGTTGATTGTGATCGGAATTCTCATTGCATTCCCCCAAATCAGCTTACTGTTGATTTGAACGTCATGATAATTACCTATTTGACATAGCGATATTATATAGGTTATATGTTCAGCAACCTTCAAACTAGCGTCCCGGGAGAGCAAATTGGAAAATCAGATTGACGAGATGACGGCAGCCCAAGCCATCGTGGATGGTTTGATCCGGGAAGGCATCAAATACGTATTCGGCATTACCGGTGATACCGTACTGCCGTTGCTGGACGCACTGCACGCCCGCCAGGATGAGATCACCTATGTCACCGCACGCGGTGAAATGAGTGCGACCTCGATGGCTGACGCCTACAGTCGGATCACTGGCGAAGTGGCCTGTTGCCTTTTCCATGTCGGACCAAGCGTTGCCTATTCCGTTCTCGGAACTTGGTCAGCCCACAAGGACTGGGTGCCACTGCTAATTCTGTCTGCCAACATGGACCGCTATCGTTTGCGTCGGAACATCTGGCACGAGTTTGATGTCGAGGGCGTTTTCTCGAAGATCACCAAGTGGAACGACCAGCTGGTCGAGGCAAAAGACAGTCGACGCCTGCTGCGCAGCGCATTGCAGGCCGCCAAGTCCGGAATGCCCGGCCCCGTTCACATCGATCTGCCCAAGGATCTGTTCAACCAGCCAGTCAATGTCAGCAGCGCCGATCTTTCGCTGAAAGGCGCAACGCATATGGGGATAGTCGAGAACGCGGTGCGCCCCTCGCAGGCAGCGGTGGATCACGCAGTTGAACTACTCGCAAGCGCAAAATCACCCGTTATCATCGCTGGACGCGGTGTTATGTGGGCCAGAGCGTTCGACGAACTTGTCGCCTTTGCCGAAACAACGGGCATTCCTGTTGTTACAACGGAAACGGGCCGCGGCGCCATTTCTGAAGATCATGCGCTCTGTGCGGGTCTTGTGGGACACTTCGGTCGGCAAACGGCAAATGAGATTACGGCGCAGGCTGACGTTATCCTCGGTCTTGGTACCGGCTTCCTGAACGTTAACACGATCAATTGGCAGCTTATCCCCGAGGACACCAAGGTCATTCAGGTTGAAACTGACCCGCAGGAACTTGGCAAGCAATACGCTGTGGAACTGGGTGTTCACGCATGTTCAGGTGAGTTCCTAAGAGACGTACTGGCCGCATACAAAGCAGCTGGGCACAATAGGGATGACAGTGCCACGCGGGCACGTATCGCAGTTCTCAAGGATCGAGAGCGCACGCTTTACTATGACACCGATCTGGACGCGAGCCCGATCAAGTCCCAATACATAACCAAGGCAATTGAAGAGGTCTTTGACGAAGACGCCATCTATGCCATTGGCTCGGGATACCACACGCATTTCGCAAACTTCCTGACTGTGCGAAAGCCCGACCAGTATTTGTGGCCCGCAGGATCTGGAACGCTTTGCTATGCCTTCGCGGCTGGTTTGGGTGCCAAGATGGCGCGACCTGATCGTCAGGTTGTCGTGCCGATCGGTGATGGCGATTTTGGTATGAACGCGCAGGATTTGGAAACAGCTGTGCGCATGAAGCTGAACATCACGGTCGTGATCTACAACGATGTCAGCTATGGCGCTCTGCGCATCTTCCAGAAGAACACGTACGACGGTCGTTATATCGGATCGCATTACGGAGAAACGGATTTCGTAAAGATGGCCGAGGCCTATGGGGCGCAGGGTCTGAGGGCCGAAACCCCAGCCGAGCTCAAAGCCGCGCTAGAGCGTGCACGCGATGCCGATGTCTGCACAGTGATCGACGCACGGATTGACGAATGGGAACCGGCGCACCGCGCCGCGGAATTCGGCGAATTTCATAAATTCTAAGGAGAACTGACATGACTTCCTTCAATAACGACGGACGGTTCACTGGAAAAATGCGCACCGGCGCTGAATTTCTGGCTGGCATCAAGAACGATGGTCGGCAGGTGTATTATAATGGTGAATTGGTTGACGATGTGACAACGCACCCGGCCTTTGCCGAGGGCGCCAAAACCATCGCACGCATGTTTGATGTGGCCAGCGATCCGGCCAATTCCGAACTGATGACCTACAAGTCACCCAAGAGCGGTAATCCTGTCAGCCGCATCTGGCAAATTCCGTACTCGGTCGAGGATCTGAAGGCACGGCGCGGTGCGCTGGAACGTCTGTCAGAAGAATCCTTTGGCTATTTCGGTCGTTCACCCGAGCATGTGGCGACATTCTTCGTCGGTTTCGCCTCCGAACCAGAGGTTCTGGCAAAGAACGGTCGGCAGGATCTGGCGGACAATTGTGTGGCCCACTATGAATTTCTACGCGAAAACGACGCGTATATCACCTACACGATTGTTCCGCCCCAGATCGACCGCTCAAAACCAGCGCATCAGCAAGAGCCGAACGATCTGTACGCCGGGGTTGTGGAAGAGCGCGAAGACGGCATCGTCATCCGTGGCGCGCAAATGCTGGGGACCGGGACCGTTTACTCGGACTTTGTGCAGCTTTCAACGATCACTCCGATGCGGCCCGGTGACGAAAACTATGCGATTTCGGTCTCCATCCCAGTATGGTCGAAAGGGGTCAAAATCTTTTCGCGCCGGTCTTATGCCGATGGGGCGAATTCGATGTTCGACTATCCGATGGCTAGCCGATTTGACGAGACCGACAGCTTGCTTGTGTACGATGACGTGTTCGTGCCCTGGGAAAATGTCTTTGTCTACAAGGACACTGATGTAGCGCGCGCGCAGTGGTTTGAAGGCCCGGCGCATGTCATGGGGAACAACCAGGCGCAAACTCGCTTTGTGACCAAACTGCGGTTTATGGTTGGTTTGGCACAAAAGATCGCAGAGATGAACGGTGTCGACAAGCTGCCACCGGTACAGGGATTGATCGCCGACCTTGCCTTGCATGCTGCGACCTATGAGGGGCTTCTCGATGCTCAAATCGCAAAGGCGGCACCAAACCGGAATGGCGTGTACATTCCAGACAAACAGATCACTTATGCGGCGATGACGCAGCAGTCACGTATGTATCCTCAATTCCTGGACATCATCCGAGAACTTGCAGGTGGTGGGTTTATCCAACTTCCATCCAGCGTTCAGGATTTTGACAATCCAGAAATGAATAATGTGATTCAGAAATACATCCAGTCTCCGAACATGCCGGCAGACGAACGGGTTAAGTTCATGAAACTCGCTTGGGATTGTATTGGATCCGAGTTTGCATCGCGTCACACCAGCTATGAAAAGTTCTACGCCGGTGCACCATTCATCGTGAAGTCGCACCTGTATCGCGAATACAACTTTGGCAAATCCAAGGAACTGGTGGCCAATGCACTGGCGGGCTACGATAAGGACGGTCGGATTGATCTTCCGACATCAGCCGTCGAGAAAGCGAGCTAAGCGATGGCCGGACCTTTGGATGGAATCAAGATTCTTGAATCCACAACCATGATCACTGGCCCTCTCGCCGGGCAGATGCTGGGCGACTTGGGGGCCGAGATTACTAAGGTCGAGACCCCCAAAGGGGGCGACCTGTTCCGCACCTTTCGGGGCGGAACTTACAGCCCCTATTTCTGCGCCTACAACCGAAACAAGAAATCGGTGGCGCTCGATCTGCGGGACGACCAGGGTCTTGAAATCTACAAGAAGCTGGTTAGCGAGGCGGATGTTCTGATCGAGAACTTCCGCCCAGGCGTCATGGATCGGCTGGGGCTCTCGTCGGATGTACTTAAGGCGCTGAATCCGCGCCTCATTCAGTGTTCGATTACGGGATTCGGGCCGGATGGCCCCTACAAGAAACGCCCCGCCTATGACACTGTCGCGCAAGCTCTCAGCGGCATGTCGAGCCTGTTTCTGGGCGATGATGCCCAGATTACCGGGCCCACTCTGTCTGACAATCTGACAGGGATCTTCGCCTGCTACGGTATTCAGGGCGCGCTGTTGGAACGCGAACGTACAGGCGTTGCCCGGCGCGTCGAGGTCAATATGCTCGACAGCTCGATTGCCTTCATGCCGGACCCATTCCTGAACGCTTCGCTTCTGGGGATCGAACCTGGCCCCCTGATGCGGGTCAAGGCATCGCAATCCTACGCAGTACGCTGCGCAGACAACAAGATGATTGCCATTCACATGTCCAGCCAGGAGAAATTCTGGAAGGCGATGCAGGTGTCCTTTGAACGCGAAGACCTCGGCACCGACCCGCGCTTTGATGATCGGGTCAAGCGGATCGACAACTACCTTGAGCTAGCGCAAGAGTTTCGCACCACCGCAGCTACGAAAGCCTCGACCTATTGGATGCAAAGGCTTGAGGAAAATGACGTTCCGCATGCTCCGGTGAACACACTGCCTGAGGTTTACGAAGATCCCCAAGTTAAGCATCTGGATACCTTCGTCACAATAACCCACCCCGAACACGGCAGCTACACCGGTACTCGGCGACCTGTCTATTTTGACGGAAGCCGTGGGGATCAGAATCTGAACCCGCCCCCTGATCTGAATGAACAAGGGGAAGAGGTTTTGAAATCTCTGGGGTTGTCCGACGACGAAATCGGCACGTGGAATGCGCATAACAAGAAACTGGTGTCCGGAGCATAGGTGTGGCCCGTCCCTCTGACAGAGCCAAGGCGCTGGCGGCGCAGATGAAATCCACGGATTTCGTCTGCGTTCGCATGTCGCCCGCAACTGATCGCGATGAAATGATGGGATTGCTTGAAGAGCATTTCGACTTTCTGATCGCGCTGGAAAAAAGCGGATACCTGTTTCTTTCCGGTCCGTTGCTTGACACCGATGGCGCGCCTTTCGGCGAAGGTATGACTATCCTGCGCGGCCTTACCCTCGATGAAGCGCGCGATAAATGGGCTGATGAGCCATTCTGTAAAGCAGGTTTGCGAGAACCCTGCTTTCAGACTTGGCGCGTGAACGAAGGGCGTATTTCACTCAGCTTTGATTTTTCTGACGGTCAGATCGAGATCGGATAACCCGCTGGCAGGAGCGTTGAGCGCGCGCTGGAAGTCAGAAAATCGTGCTGAATACTACTCGCGCTGGATTACAGCAGGCCGTGACGCAGGGAGCGGTACTTCGCCTGCTCACATTTGGCCAACCTTGGCAACCGCTCCAAAAAAAGTGAGTACCACGGCATCGTTTTGGCATCGCAAGTTCTTGCACGCCCCTATGACGCTAGGCTCAAGGCTCATAGCCAATAGAGGGCAATGACCTTACTAGTCATTGGGGATGCAATGGATACAGAATGGGCGCAAACAATTGTTTCAAGTGAGACGCTAATTGTACCGGTGGTCGGCAATCCCGCCTCCGAGAATGACTACGCGGCCTTGCTAAGCAACCGGACTGCAAAGCTTGGTTATAACACGATCTTCATTCCAGCGGATGTACGTTCTGACGGTTTGAGCAGTGTGCTCGAGGGATTTCGAAAATTGCACAATTTGGCAGGTCTCGTACTAACAGAACCGCATGACGCTGCGGTATTGGAGTATGTCGACAGTATTTCCGACGCTGCAAAATTTGTGGGGGCGGCTACAATTGTGCGGGTAGAAGCTGACGGTGCCTGGGTTGCCGACGTGATTGATGGCAAAGCGTTAGTTCGCGAGCTCTGGAAGTCCGGGGTAGCTTTAAAAAACAGCAAGGTTCATATCTTCGGATGTGGAAGTGCCGGTGCCGCGGTTGCACATGCTGTAGCACGGGCGGGTGCGGCTCAGATATCGGTCTCGGGCTGCTGTGTCGAGAAGGCCGAGACCTTCGTTTCCAAGTGGTCTAAACAGATTCTGGCCACTAGATTTCGTGTGGGTACAGACTGCATAAAAGCGGCCGACATTATTATCGATGCATCAGCGTCCGGCATTCAATACTGGGGTGGCGATGGTCTATTGTGTAAGCATCCTGTCATAGTTGAGACGACCACAAAATCAGTCAAGCCGGAGCTTCTCAAGGCTGAATGCTCAACCGAGCGCGGAACCATTTCGAGTATTCGGACGATAAACGGTCAAGTTGACGCAATCCTCGATTTCCTGGGATTACTACCAATCGGCTACGACATTTAGTTAGCCACTTTGCAGAGTTAATTGTGAAGCGGTTGACGCTTGCAATCGGGTAGCTTGCGAGCTTGTAAGACCGTTCGGATCGGGTGTTTGGTTCCATTGTGGACAACTCGGCGACCTATTTTTGCTCTTCCCGTCTCCGACCTTTCGAGTTTTCGGTTGCTATACAAATACCATATAGCTATAATTAAATCTTAAAACCTAAATGAAAAAATTTTGATCCGGAAACTTACGAGCTTCCGGATTCTGGAGAGGTTTATGTCGGATAGGCACGCAAAAAAGTCAGTATTCATGCCCAAGGTATTGCTGCATCTATTCAATATGTCCGAGGCTACCTGTAGGGCCGCGCAATCACGGTCAGATGACTTAGGTGCTTGGCTGCGGTATATGGATTGCGTGAAGAGGCTGGCAGGTGGAGACAAGTCTGTCTTAACCAAGCCGCTATTGAGTTCCCCCGGTTTTGTCCGTGAAGAAAAGAATATTTCTGAATTTCGGATCATTCTTCCAGTTTCGCTAGAACCTGAAGTATTTCGCGCTCCAGAAATAGGAAGGTTTCCGGAAAAAAGTTTGAGAAACCAAGAAAAATCCGCTTCAGAACCGCCCGAAAACCGGGCGGTTCAAATAGGCAATAGAGATGTTCATTGGTCTTACGGGTTAGGCTCTACTTCAAGAAAAGAATTCTCGTGGAGTTCACCCAAGCGCTTGAATTCGTCCAGGTCAGTTAGACCATCAAGCGCAACAAATAGATCATATAGTTTGCGTGTTGGAGATACCGCAAAAATGCACTTGGCCGGCTTGTCTGAACGGTTGTAAACGCCATGAGCCACACCCATAGGCATACGTACAGTGTCACCTGGTTTGGCTATATTGGGCTTTACGTTGCCTTCTTCAAATCCAAAATCGACCTGAAACTCACCTTCCAGAACCATAATGAATTCGTCTTGGGTTGGGTGAATATGTGGCGGTACGAAAGCACCACTCGGCAAAGTCGCCTCCCACATGAAAAGGTTGTCGCAGTAGACTTTTGGGACATAGATCTGACCCAAAACATTCCACTCAACGTCATCGAGCCCTGCACCTACTTTAGTGATCCCGGATGTCTGTTCCATGAATTTTTCCTCCTCAGATTCGTGTTGATCAGAGTACTGCGAAGGATGAGAATCATTGTCCAAATTGCGCAGATAAAAGCCTTGAGGCAGCCAAATTATTCTGGTTTCCGCGGTTTCTATCGCACCGAGGATAGGCTAGTATGAACCAACACTCAGCCATATCAGAACCTTTAAAATCTCACCGAATCTTCCGATCGTCAAATGTCAACGTCGCGCGGCATGCCGTCGGACAAAAGTTCGGATCTCATAGTTTACAGATTCAAGAAGGTAGAAATCCGTTTGTCGCTCGATACAACCATGCGCCGGGTGATCACCTGTCGCTGAACTACCTTAGTTACGGAAGTGCAGTTGAAATCGAACCAGGCGAACTCATCCACTATTATCAGGTTCAGCTTCCTTGGGAAGGACGCGCCGAAATTTATAGTGGGCAGGAACGAGTAGTGTCGGCACCGCAGACTGCCGTAGTTCTGAACCCTGTGAGAAAAGTCAGAATGATTTGGCAGGAGGGATGCGAACAACTGCTCCTCCATATCCACAGAAATGCTTTGCATACCGCGGCCGAAAGAATGTTGGGCTGTCATTTACCTCAGCCCGTCCTGTTCCGGGCAAGGATGCCCCTGACCAGTTCAGCTGAAAAGGTTTGGAGTCAAAAGTTACTCACCTCGTTCCAGATAGCTGAGAGGAATCTAGCCTTCAATGGAACCAAGTCTCGTCGTCAAACATTGATGGAAGAGGAGCTGATTACTGGCTTACTCTTGGCCCATGAAAGCTCTATCAGCCCCTTGTTGAGACACATGGGGAATGGTTCCCCTAACCCGCTGGTTAAGCGAGCTACGCGATTTATGATCGATAACCTCTCGGAGGAGATGTCCATTTCCCAAATTGCGCAAGACGCAGGATGCAGCGTGCGTACGATTCAAACTGCCTTCAGAGAACAAATGAACTGCACTCCAATGCAGTTTCTTCAGACCGCTCGATTGAATTATGCTCATTATCTGCTGCATAGTGCCCCAAAGGATAGTCTGGTTCGAAATATCGCTTATGAAGCCGGGTTCTCACATCTGGGGAGATTTTCCATTGCTTATCGGAAAGTATTTGGAACTTGCCCCGGGGCGGTGCTGGCCGCGGTAACAGAAACGGCCGGCCGTTGAGCATGTACATTCGTTGGCTTTTAGAATTTCTTAGCCCAATAGGTCCTTCAAGTTTCCATACATCTGAGACCGTGGACGAAGCCTTAAACGCCCAATGACGAGCGTTTAAGGTGTTTTCAGATGTGGCTTTAGCGGTGAAGATCAGTTTCCATCCTGACCTTTGGCCGCCTTGGGCTGGACGCGATAACTAAGCGGGAAGAATTCCAGATCATAACGGCTTCGGATTAGGCCCCAGATCCCTCTGGGTGCTCGCAGCATGATGATAATTGCCACGAACCCTAAAACGATCAGATAGACTGTGCCCAGGTCGGCAAGGGTTTCGCGTAGGGCGAAAAACACTAGTGTTCCAATGATCGGGCCCTCGATCGTTCCGATTCCCCCGATCACGACGATGAAGATCACAAAAGCTGTCCAGTCATAAACGCTAAAGGCGGCATCTGGCGTGATACGAAGTTTCTGAAGGAATATCAGTGCTCCTACCATCGCGGTCATAGCCGAAGTGACCACATATACGATGAACTTGTTCCGCCAGATGTCGATGCCCAAACTCCCAGCTGCCAGTTCATTGTCGCGAATTGCCGTGAGCGCCAGGCCCTGACGAGACCGGAGGAAAAGATAAACGGCTGCAATCACGATTACAGCGGCACCCAGGGCCAACCAGTAGCTCAAGGCCTCTCTCATAGCGCGCCCCGAAGCCAGTGACTTAACTATTCCTACCGGCAGGGAAGTTCCCGATCCGCCACCCAGCGACGAGACCTGAGCGAAACCAAGTCTAAAAACCTCGGCTACAACCCAAGTACCGATGGCAAAATACGCACCACGTAGGCGAAACATCAAAACAGCTACAGGCACCGAAACGAGCGCTGCCAAGAAACCTGCGACGACTATTGCGACCAGTGGATTTATGCCGAGGAAAATTGTTGACGCAAACAACATGTATCCTCCGAAGCCGACATATGCTTGCTGACCAACCGAAACCAAACCTGCATAGCCTGCCATCAGGTTCCAGAGGCTTGCCAGAGCGAGGTATAGAAACAGTTCCCCCATCAGACGCATATCGGCGCGGCCAGCCCACCAGGGTGCCAAGAAAAGAATGACGAGCAAAAGAGCGGTAAAAACTATTGCTACTTTTGCGGCGCGCGTCGAACGGGAAACCGTGTAGTCCTGAATATTCATCCGGATATCCTCGGAAAAAGGCCGTTGGGCCGAACGGCAAGAATGACAAGAAAAGCCAAATGCCCGGCCAGCAATTGCCAGCCTGGGTCAATTTTGGCGCCGATGGTCTGAGCCACACCGAGGATCACGCCACCTGCCAGAGTGCCCCAGAGGTTGCCAAGGCCGCCGATGATAACCGCCTCAAACCCGAAGATGAGGCGCGCACCGCCAACAGACGGATCAAAGCTTGTTCGGATGCCAAGCAAGATCCCCGCAATGGCGGTCACACCTAGGGCCAGCGCCATTGCCAGCCCAAATATGTGGCGTCGGTTCAACCCCATAAGCTGTGCTATTTCCTGATTGTCGGATACCGCTCGAAAGGCTCGGCCAAGCGCGGTGCGATAGAAAATCCATTGCAGACCCCAGATTACGCCTATCGCGATCAGGAATGTTATCAGCGGTAGAATACCCATCGTGAGACCACCGAGCGAAACGCTTGCCGTTTCCAGTGCGCCCGCGTCAAGTTTTTGCGGGTCGGCTGTATATGCCTCCAGCAACGTGTTCTGAAGGATGACGCTGAGGCCAAATGTCACCAGAAGCGGCGGTAAAATATCCTGACCGATGGTCTGGTTCAGCAAGCCCCGTTGCAGGCCATAGCCGATCAACGCCATTCCAGGTATGACCAGTATCAACGCCAGCAGCGGATGAAGTCCCGTGCCGACGGTGACCGTCAAGCCAAGATAGGCAGCCAGCACAATCAGATCGCCATGTGCGATATTAACCAACCGCATGACACCGAATATCAGCGAAAGCCCTGCTGCAATAAGAGCGTACAGCCCGCCGAGCAAGGTGCCCTGCAAAATCGCGTTCAGCCAATCCATATCATTCGATCCCGAAATAGGCGCGGGAGATCTCCTCGCGCGAAACTTTGTCTGAGGAGCCTTCCAGCGAAACCCGGCCCTCTTGCAGGCAATAGACTCGCCCTGAGACGGCCAACGCCTGCCCAATGTCCTGTTCAACGATGATTGCGCTCATACCCTCGCCGATGATATTGGGGAGCGCAGCATAGATGTCTCGGATGATGATCGGCGCCAATCCTAGGCTGATCTCGTCGAACAGGATCAGGTCGGGATTGGCCATCAGCGCCCGTCCGATCGCAACCATCTGCTGCTGCCCGCCCGACAACGAGGTCGAGGCCTGATCCGCGCGCTCTTTCAGAATCGGAAACAATTCGCACACTGTATCCAGGTTCCATGGTCCCTTGCGGCCGACCTGAGCACCGATCATCAGATTTTCCCAAACAGAAAGCGACGGGAACAATTGCCGCCCCTCGGGAACCATCGCAAGACCTTGCAGCGCCACTTCGTCCGCGCGCTTGGCGCTGATGTCCTGCCCGCCATACTGCACCTGCCCGGCCCCGTTCCGCATGAGCCCCGAGATTGAGCGCATCAGAGTGGTTTTACCGGCACCATTCGCACCAATGATGGCCAGAACCTCACCACGATCAACGTGCATGTCGATCCCGTAAAGAGCCTGAAAATCGTCGTAGAAGGCCTCAAGCCCTTGAACTTTAAGGATGGGGTCAGACATCGGCTTCAATCCCCAGATAGATTTCCTTGACTTCGGGGCTCTCCATGATGGCGCGGGGTTCGCCCTCTGCAATTTTTCGGCCAAAGTCGATCACGATCAGGCGGTCAACAACCGCCAGAAGCGCATGAACGACATGTTCGATCCAGATTATGGTCACGCCGGACGCATGGATGTCCTTGATCGTCTGAACCAAAGACTGGCATTCGGCTTCGGTCATTCCGCCTGCAATTTCGTCCAGCAGCAGCAGCTTGGGTTTGGCGCAGAGCGCACGGGTCAACTCCAGCCGTTTTCGCTCCAGCAGAGTCAGACTGCCTGCCAGCACATTGGCCTTCGGGAACAGACCGGTCTGTTCCAGCACGTCAAGACACAGCGTCTGGGCTTCGTCTCCGTGCAAACCGGCTGATTGCGTCGCAGCGATCATGGCATTCTCGAACACTGTCATGTGGGCAAAGGGTTGCGGGACTTGAAAAGACCGCGCGATCCCGGCGTGACTGCGGCGGGCAGCGCTCTGGCTGGTGACGTCGGTCCCGTCGAACGTGATACTGCCGCCGTCCGCCCATAGAGTCCCTGTGATCAGGTTGAACATGGACGTTTTGCCCGCGCCGTTTGGGCCGATTATCCCCAAAGCTTCGCCTCTGGTGACGTCGTAACTCAACCCGTCGGCCACCTTCACGGCGCCAAAGGCCTTGGATAGACCATCCAATTTGAGAATAGCGTCCATGATCCCCCCATCGCCGCTTATCTATTCCGTGAAACCGACTGAAACTGTTTCGCCGTTTTGTTTTGTCTCTGGCTGTCAAATTGTGACAGCCAGAGGACAGTGTTAGCCGAGGAGCTTCAGCTCGCCGGTTGTTGCGATATTTGGCGCTTCTGCATTCGCAACGATTTTCAGGTCGAAGGAGTCTCCTTCTTTCTGCCACTGCCCGGCGACCAACGGTGTTTTACAGACATTTTTCACCGGGCCGTTGGCCCAGTTCACGTTGCCAACAATCGTATCGAGATTTGTGTTGGCCACCGCAGCGGTAATCGCTGCAGGGTCATCGAGATCGTCGGCACGCGCTGCGGCGTTGGCTACAACCTCGAACAAGGCGTGAACGAACCCAATGGGCTGCGTCCATGGACGCCCGAACGATGCCGAATAACCTTTGGCCAGTTCACTGGAC
>NZ_JBQFOY010000032.1:0-27840 GCF_056533985.1 Ruegeria sp. E8 | reverse complement strand
ATCAAACAATGGCAACTCAAACTCTGAAACTGAACGTCAAGACCGGTGAAAAAGAAGGCAAGACTTTCTGGGATCGCTGCGGGGTTCTCTTTGTCAGTACCGATGAGGCTGGCAACATCACCTCGATCCAGGTCAAGCACAACATGTTCCCCGGCGTCGAGATGGTGGCCTTCCCAAAGCGGAACGATGACGAGCCCGTCACCGAATGACGAAAGGGCAGGGCGGCGCAAGCCGCCCTTTTCTTTGCTCCGGCCGAAGAGCCGGACGACATACGCGCCACCCGTGGCGCGCGGCCCAACGGCCGGGCAGGCGCACCGTCCGGCCGCAACGCGGCAGTTCGCACCCCTGCCACACCCGCCGCGCAGGCGGCGGGAAATGAGCGCGCTGAGGCGCGCGGAAAATGCCATATTGAACTTGAACGTGCCGGTATGTGACGGGCGCTGTTCGGGCAGCCCACGCGGTGCGTGATTGCCCTGCGCCAGTCCACCGGCACCCACGCCTGCTGTTTGGAAACGGGGCGGGACCCTTTTCCCGGCGTGGAGATTGCCTCCAAGAGCAAAACTGTTCCGAGGGCAATTTGAGAAAATACGGATTTCTAAAATCACCCCCGGTTTCCTCTTGGAGAGTATGATAGGATAAGGTAGTTGTGTTACAAACTGAAAATACAACCTGAGGTATACATTGAGCAAGCCCTCCGACACCACCGTCTTTTCAGTACGCTTGCCAGTGGATGCGCTGGAGCGTTTGGAGGCAGCTGTAAGTGTGCTGGGAGCCAAGAGCCGCAATCAAATCATCCAGCGTCTGATCTATCGCCTGATCGGTTATCTCGATCCTGACCCCGCTGTTGTCGATCTCTGGCAGAAGAACTTGCGGCAGGTTCAGGGCGGATACACCAACCTCAACCAGCTTGCGAAATCGGCCAAGCGCGGCACTGTGATCTGGACGGACGACGACCGCCGCGACGTCGAAAATCTCCATCGTGCGATCATCCAGCACCGGCAAGACTTGAAGGCGATGATCACAGCAGCGCGCCGGAACCGAGAACCAGAATCCGCCATTCGCCGGATCTTGCGTGATGACGATTGGGATGCCGCCGCATGAACGCTGCAACCCACGATCTGACAGCAGGTGACTTCTTAGAGCTTGCGTTCCGCGAAGCTCAGAAGGGTGTCGATCGTTCCAAACAGATCAATCAGCAGTTGCAGACCGCCAAGCGCATGAAGTTCATGGTTTCGCGGGCGTCGTCCATCAAGGCGCGGCTTGGTGCCGTGGTCGGAAAGCCCGAGGCGGTTGTAAAGCACGTCCGCAAAGGTGGTGTGAAAAACGCGCACGAGCTGCGCCGCCAGATCAACTATCTGACCGTCCGCGCAGAGGGTGTGTTGGACATTCGAGACAATGGCGTGACACCGCTCGATGCGGATCAGGTCAATGATTTGATCGAGACTTGGGCCGAGGATTTCAACGGGAAAACCAACTACGGTTACACCCGTCACATGATCGTTTCTTTCCCCGAAGGCACCTATCCGGATGCCGCTCATGAGGCCGGTTTGGAGTTCGCAGATCGGCTATTTGGCAGCGGTGATTTTGGCGATACCTGGGACTACCTGACTGTGTTCCACAACGACACTGACAACCCCCATGTCCACATCGTTGTGAACAACCGAGGCGTCGAACATGGGCAGTGGTTGGCTATGGGTATGAGCAGCGAAATGAACATCGACGTCCAGCGCTCTATCCAGGTCGAGGTTGCTGAGGAATACGGAATTGAGCTGACCGCAACGACCCGCCTTGAGCGCGGTTTGCGGCAGGAAGTCGAGACCGATACGTGGAAAGTTCAGGCCGGAATGTCGGTTGTCGAAAGCACTCCGGAAGTCGAAGTTACGGCCCGCGACATGGCCGCCGATGTGATGACTTTATCCATCGCAAGAATGTCGGATCTGTTTGATGAGCGCGCCAACGCCGTCAAAGACCGGATCGAAGAGTTTGCCATCAAGCTCGTTGAAGGAGAGGAACCTATGGTATCGAGAATGGAACATCTACTAGACCAAGCCCATCATTTTGATGATTACGGTGAGCCGGGAGACCCGTCTTATGTGTCCCCCGAAGTCATGAGCAACTTGCGGCGACACATCGAATTAGGCGGTTCTGAGGAAACAATCGCGCCCGAGCTGAAGGCCCAGGTTGTTGCCCATATCAGCGACGTTCGGGACAACGAACAGAGCCATCCGTATCTGTCTGCCCTTGCTGATATTGTCCATGACAAGGAGTTCCAGGCGTCCGCTGATTATGCCCCGGCAGCACGCCGCTACGAGGTCTATATGCAGGACACCTTGGGCGAGGGGGCCTATGAGGACTTCCAGACTCAGACCAAAGAATTGCTGCAATCCATCGACAAGATGGAAGGTCTTGCCCGTGAGGTTGACGACCTTCATTTGCGTGTCGCAATGGATATTCAGATTGGCGAGCTGAAGGGCGACGTTGCGGATCTGCGCACCAACGATCCGGACCTTCAAGCCTTCATCATCGAGGACCGGCGCTATTCAACGACGATGGGAATGGGCACCGCCGAAATGGATGTCTTGGATTATCCAGAGGCCGACAAGTGGGCGGCGATCCGCAAGGAAGTCACCGACACGGCCAGCAGCTACGGCCTTGATGGCGAGGCGTTCGTTGCCCGCTTTGGCGACCATCACAACGTCACTTTTGGCACTACAATGGGATGGCGCAGCGACGACATTTCGACCGCCGCAGCCCACTTCCAGGCTCAAGGATTGTCGGACAGCCACGACCGGGCAGAGGCCGTTGTTGACGAGCTGCACCAGCTTGCTTCTTCCAGGATCATCGCAATCTCAGAAGAACTTTCAGACGTTCACGCCCACGCAACGCACCCGCTCTTGCAAGGGCGCGGTGACGATGACGGTCACAGCCTATAGGACTTCACCCGGTCTGCCTGATGAGTGCGCCAACGCCGTAGGCAGATCCATCAAAGAGTTATCCATCAACTCGCAAAGGACAAACTATGGTTTCGCGTACAGACTATCTTTTGAACGAAGTCGAACACTTCGCACCCTATTCCCAATTCGATCAATCCGCCCCGCGCGAGGATCGCGTTTCAGAGCAGATCGACATCATCAAGAAAGAACAGCAGGCGATGGGCTTTGATCGTGCAGCCATCGCTTCAAAGAGCTTCGACATCGAGGACCAGGCCAACCGCCGTGTTGACGAACACACGGCGCAACAAAATCTGGTCGAAGAACTGAAAATCGAATTGGAGGCTGCGGAGCGGTCAGGGGAGCCGGTTGATCTGAACGATATGCAGGCTTTGGTTTCTCAGCACATGAACGATGCTCAGGAATACGACCTGTATCATCCCTACTATTCGTCCCTTGCGGATCTGTCCGGCGACAAAGGTTTTCAGGATTCCGATGACTACCAGTCTCCCGGTGATCGCTATGTTCAGTATATGCAATCCGCTTTAGGGCAGGCCGGTTTCGAGAACTACGAACAACAGACCAAAGACATTGTGAACTCCATCAAAAACATGGAGGCGCTTGCCCGAGAGGTTGAAGATCCGCACTTGCACGCCGCAATGGACGTGCAGATCGGAGAGCTGAAGGGCGATGTTGCCGAGCTGCGCCCATACGACACCGACCTGCAGGCGTACACTGTTGCAGACGACAGTTACACCACATCCATGAATGCGACCGAGCTGGACAATCTGGACCCATCCGAGGCCGAAAAATGGCTGGCTGTGCGTGATGACATTGTGGCGACCGCCAACAGCTTCGGTCTCGACGGTAACACCTTCCTGGCCCGCTACAACGATCATGACAGCGTTTCAGTCGGCACAACGGCGACTTGGAAAGGCGCGGATATTTCTTCCGCTGCGGCCCACTTCAACAGCCAAGGCGTTCCGGACAGCTACGAGCGGGCCGAGGCCGTTGTCGGTGAGCTGCACCAAGTTTCATCCAGCAAGATTGCCGCTGTGGTGCAGGAGATTGCCCATACCCGCGAACAGGCCACCCACGTTCATGAAGATGATGGTCACAGCCTTTAACGACGGAAGACATTATAGATTATTGTTCGCGCTGGTGAATGTGTTGCCGGGAACAGCGAGACCACCGGGTTGGAGTAATGTGGGGTCTGTTCCGATTGGGACGGACTCTTATCGTTGGACATTCCGGGCTTTCGCTGCACCACGTTTGAATAGGCAAGAAGCGGACAAAGCTGCCACATGTGTGGCTTCGGCATAGGGCCGCTTTCTCGAATAAAAGCAGCCCTATGGAGTCGGCTCGAAGTACAGTCATGCCAACTGGAACTGACCTTGCGATACAAGCGCTATTGAACCACGCCGCGCAGTAGCTCAATGAGCTTGTCAGCCTCTTCCTTCCCAAGCAGGGATTGGTATTCCGCGTCCTGTGCCTGCACTTCTTGTCTGATCTGTAGCATACGTTTTTTGCCAAGCGCCGTGGGAAGTACGTTGATTTGTCGTTGATCAGCCTGAGCCACTTGCCGATGCACCAGACCGTCTGAAACCATACGGTCCACCAGCTTGGTCAACGTCGGTGGGTTCATCAAGACGACCTCGGCGAGTTGCCCCATGGTCAACCGCTTGCCCGCCTCCAGCGTTTCCAGAATCCGCCACGCTTCAATCTGAATTCCGTGCTGTTTCAGGCGTGTATTCAAGGAAGCAGACATCTTTCGATGTGCCGCGGCCAGGGCATAAGAAAGATAATCCTGAATTGATCCTGGGCTCGTTTCCATTGGGGCACCTGTCGTTGTCAGTCTGAAATTATTTGACTTGGAAAGTAAAATCAATTGGTATGTAGCGGTCCCGACACGACTGGAAAGGGCAAAGCTGATTTGACGACGCTTTTGGCTGTACCAACTGAACTTGAGGAACTGCGCGATGATCCGCTGTTGCGCGGCAAGGGAACGTATCGGATTGCCCTGCTTATCCCCCTTTGCGGTGCTGCGGGACTTTGGGCGCCCTCTTGTATTTCAAGCGCCCAGGTCGCGGTTGAGGAGTTGAACCGGGCAAACGGCATAGATGGCCGCAAAGTGCAGCTTATTATGATAGACGCCGCGATGGAGGCGAGCATTTCCATCGAAGAGACCGTGAATGACCTGATCGAAACCGAGTCGATTGACGCAATTGTCGGGATGCATCTCAGTTCGGTCCGGCATCGGCTCAGCAAGATTGTGCGTCAGCGCGTTCCTTATATCTACACCCCACTTTATGAAGGTGGGGAACGGACGGATGGATTGTTTGCCATCGGGGAAACGCCTGAGGAACAACTTGGTCCTTCGATGGAGCACCTGCAGCGAGAATATCGACCCCGAAGCTGGGCCTTGATTGGCAACGACTACGTCTGGCCCAGAACGTCGCACAATTATGCCAAGGCCAAACTTAGGGAGATGTCAGTTGGTTTGGCTTATGAAAAATACCTCCCCTTTGGTCTGAAGAGCATGAGCCAATCCGTTGAAGATATTTCCAGATCAGGGGCAGAGGCGGTACTGATCTCTTTGGTTGGTCAGGATGCGGTCACGTTCAATCGGGCATTTGGCAAGGCAAAATTGCACGACAGGATGGTCCGTTTGTCTTGCGCTCTTGATGAGAATGGTTTGCTTGGATGCGGGGCAAGCAACAGCCGGCGCATGTTCGCCGCGTCTTCGTATTTTGGCGGGCTTCCAACAGAAGCAAATGCCGCGTTCAAGGAAAAGTACTATCGGGTGCATGGGGATCAGGCTCCGGTCTTGAACACATTGGGGCAATCCACCTACGAAGGCGTTCATTTTCTGGCCGGATTAATACAAAGACACGCGAAGGTATGGCGTGAACATAGTGTCTCGGATGCCCTGCCCGTGATTCATCGAAGTGGGCGCAAACAGTCGTCAACAAACAAGAGCGAACGGGCGCCTATCTACCTTGCTCGCGCTGATGGATTGCGACTTGAGGTCATAAAAGAATTATAAATCAGCAAATTACGTGAAATAATTTCCAATTCAAATAATTTACTTGAAATGGAAAACAAATTCTCCCACGCTTTGGCAAGCGAATGGATCGCAGACCACAGGTCTGACGATTGGTCAAATGGGGAGAATTGCCTTGGCTTGGGTCATCACGCTGGTTCTGCTGGCAGTCATCGCGCTGATCGCGATCTGGTTTTTGCAAAGATACTACGCAAAAGCGACGCTGGACACAGCGCTGGTGAGAACCGGATTTAGAGGCCGCCGCATTGTCACCGACGGTGGTTGCCTGTCTCTTCCCATTTTGCATCAGGTTCAAAAAGTGTCGATGGGGGCGCTTACGTTCAGCATCAACCGTGAGGGCCGCGATGCTGTCCTGACGCGTGACAAGATGCGCGCAGATGTGCAGTTCGAATTCGAGCTTCGTGTTGCACCGACCGATGAAGGTATCTCAACGGCGGCCCAATCGTTGGGATCGCGTATCGCTCGCGGGGGCGAGACCGTGAAGGATGTTTTTGCAGGTTCGCTTGTGGATGCCATCCAACGCGCAGCGGCGGCTCGGTCACTGGAAGAAATTCACCTGGATCGCTCGGGTTTTTCCAAAGATGTGGCAGACGCTATCGAAACTCAGGCGGCGAAACTGGGGCTGACATTAGTTTCGGCTTCGCTGATTGCCGTTGATCAGAGCGATTTGAGCCAGTGGAATGAAAATAACGCGTTCAACGCGCAAGGTATGCGTCAATTGGCTGAACTGGTCGCGGATCAGCGCAAAGAACGTGTTCGCATCGAATCCGAGGCCGAGGTTGCCGTTCGCGAAAGTCATCTGGCCCAGCACCAGCGGCAGCTTGAATTGCAACGCGCGGAACGGGAAGCCGAAATCGCGCAGCAGGAACATTTGGCCAAGCTCGAAGCTGACGCCAAATCCCGCGAGGACAGAGCGCGCGATGAAGCCAAACTTGCAAGCGAAACCACCCGAATCGAAAACGAAAAGCGGGTGAAGGCGACGCAGGTTGAAAGTGATGAGGCACTGCGCAAGGCCGAAATGACGGCCATTCGCGTCCTCGAAGAAGAAAAGATCGACAACGACATTATGATCGCCCGAAAGCGTGCTGCGGAAGCCGAAGCGCGCGCGGAAGAGGAAGAAGCCCGGGCCAAAGTGATATTGGCGGCCGAAAGCGTTCAAGCGCAAAAAGAGCGTGCCATCGCCGAGCGTGAACGGGAAATAGCCCGCCTGAAACAGGAAAAAGAGCTTGAGCTTGAAGCGGCCAGAGTCAAGAGCGATGTCGAAACGCTGCTTGAGAAGGCCAAGGCTGATGCCGCCGCGAAAACCAAGGCCAGCGAAGCTGAGCGTGCGCGCATGGAGGCCGAAGCCGCTGGCCGCATTGCCTTAAATCAGGCTGAAAACACGCTTGGTGAAGCGGTGATCCGGATGCGTCTGGAAGAGCGCAAACTCGACCGTTTGCCGGAAATCATGACGCAAATGATGAAACCGGTTGAAAAGATCGACTCGATCAAGATCAACCAGATCTCTGGCGCGGGCGGCGGCAATGGCTCTGGCGCGGGAGAAGGGGTCGATGGCGCATTTGGAGCGGCCATGGATCAGATCCTGGGCATGGCTGTGCGTCTGCCCGCGATGAAGCAGATGGGCGAGGAAATCGGGCTTGATTTTGATGCCAATCTTGCAGGCCGGACTGCCGACTACGCCAACAGGATCAAGGACAAACCAAAGAACGACAAGTGACGGAAAAGCCGTCCAACATCCAACAGGATTGACATCAGGGAGGAAACTGAAATGTCACTGAACCGACGCAATTTTCTGGCCAGCACGGCGGCTCTTGCAGGTGCTTCGATACTACCCCGCGTGGCGATGGCCGCAGATACGATCAAGCTGGGCTCGATCCTTGATACCTCTGGTATTTTCGATGCTTATGGCAAACCTATGGACATGGCGTTGCGTCTGGCTGTGGACGAGATCAACGCCGATGGCGGACTACTGGGCAAGCAGGTCGAAGTCGTGGCTTATGACACCCAGTCCGACATGGCGCTTTATTCGCAATATGGCCAGCAATTGACCCGCCAGGACGAGGTTGACGTTGTACATGGCGGCATTTTGTCGGCCTCGCGAGAAGCAATCCGCCAGACAATGCGCAAGACCAAAACGCCTTATTTCTACAATGTGCTTTACGAAGGCGGCGTCTGCGACCGGAACATCTTTATCAACGGCGTAACACCAGCACAGCAGGTTGAGGCACTTGTCCCCTACGCCATGGGCAAGTCCGGCAAGAAGGTTTACATTCTCGCCGCCGACTATAACTACGGTCAGATCACTGCGCGCTGGATTCAGAAATTCGTGGCCGATAATGGCGGTGAGACGGTGGGCGTCGATTTCTTCCCGCTGGATGTCAGCGACTTTGGGTCCACCATCGCGAAAATTCAATCTGTAGGTCCCGATCTAGTGATTGCCCCGCTTGTAGGCGGTGCACATCTGTCGTTCTTCCGTCAGTGGGCTGCCGCTGGCATGAAAGACCGCATTCCGTTGGCTTCGACCACTTTGGGTGTAGGCAATGAACACAAGGTTCTGACGCCGGAAGAAGGCAACGGGATCATGGTCGCATACAACTACAGCCAGGAACTGGATACACCCGCGAACAACGCCTTCAAAGATAAGTGGGCTGCTGCCTATGGCGATAGCAACCTGATCCACGAGATCGCGGTATCGAATTATCAAGGTGTGATGACCTGGGCCGAAGCCGTGCGCCAAGCGGGTTCGATGGATCGTGATGCGTTGATTACGGCGCTGGAAACCGGGCTGTCGATTGATGGACCGGCGGGCAAGGTCTCGGTCGATCCGAAAACGCACCATGCAGTGCTGGATGTTCACATCATGGAAATTGAAGACCAGGGCATGAAGGTGATCGAAACGCTGCCGCAGCGCCAGCCGATCGATACGCAGGCTGTGTGCGATCTGTCAGCCAACCCGGATGACAACACGCAGTACGAAATCGAAATCTGAGCTCGGCCAGAATTCGGCGAGGCGGCAATGTCGCCCCGCACGCCCATTGTCGGGCCAACTTGTCCTTCCAACGGAAACGCATTCTCATGGACTTAACCGTCGTCATTCTTGTCGAAATGCTCTACGCGGTCGCCTCGCTGATCCTGATCAGCGCCGGGCTCGCGGTTGTGTTCGGCATGATGAAAGTGATCAACCTCGCCCATGGCGAATTCATGATGATGGGCGGGTACGCGACCATCACCGCCGTAAACCTCGGTGTGAACATTTTCGTGGCTATGTTGATTATTGCGCCCCTTGTCGTCGGTCTGATCGGGCTTGTGGTCGAACGGCTGGTTATCCGCCACCTTTACGGACGGCTGGTCGATACGATGTTGGCGACCTGGGGTTTGAGTTTGTTCTTCATTGGTCTTGCCACCATGATTTTTGGCAATACAACGACCGGAATCTCGACGCCGATCCCAGGCTTTGCCATCGGGAACTATCAGATCAACGGCTACAACTTCTTCATCATTGTTGTCGCAATTCTTCTGCTGATCGGGATGCTTGTGATCCTGAGGGCCACGCGCGCCGGGCTGATTGCGCGCGGCGCGATGCAGCGCTCGGACATGGCGGCGGCATTGGGTTACAGCCCTGATCGCATTTACATGGCGACGTTCTTTTGCGGCTCTGCCCTCTCCGGATTGGCCGGGGCCGTTCTGGCACCTCTGGTTGGCCTCGTGCCGACATCTGGTGGGGCATATATTGCTAAGGCTTTCATCACCGTGATCGCAGGCGGGCCATCCTTGATCGCAGGTCTCTTCTCAAGCGCTGGTTTCTTCGGCGTGGTGAACCAGATATTCACCTTCGCCATTTCGCCGGTGATCGGTGAAGTTGCTCTGCTGGTCGCAGCAGTCGTCCTGCTTCGCCTGCTGCCACAAGGCGTTACCGGCAAGTTCTTCAAGGGGAAGCTGTGATGCATGGAAGCCTGTCAAAAGACACCATTACGATCATCCTCGTCACGGCGTTTCTGATCTGGGTGATGCCTTTGATTATCACCACGTACACACTGACCGTTCTGATCGTCTATGGCATGTTGGCCCTGAGCCTTGGCCTGATCTGGGGCTTCGGCGGCATCCTCTGCTTTGGCCAAGCCGCGTTTTTTGGGCTGGGCGCCTACACCTATGCTGTCGCAGCCATAAACATCGGTGAAAGTACCGTTCCGATGCTTCTTGCCGTTTTCGTCCCGGCAGCATTCGCTGCTCTACTGGGCGCAATGATGTTCTACGGGCGACTGACGGACGTCTATCTTGGTGTCATTACGCTGGTCGTGACATTGATCCTGTTCAAGTTCGTCAACTCCACGGCCGGACCGCAATATGTGATTGGAAACGCCCGGCTGGGCGGCTTCAACGGCATTCCTGGTTTTCAGACATTGAACATCCCCGGCCGTCCGGACGACTACATCTGGGGGGAAGGCTATTTCTATGTTTGTGCCGTTTTGCTTGGGCTGGTGTTCTTCCTTATTTCGGCTTTGTTGAGATCCAGCTTTGGGCGCATCGCCGTCGGCATTCGCGAAAATGAAACCCGCATGTCTCTTATGGGCTATGACGTGCGGGCCAGAAAAACTGTCCTGTTTGCCGCCGGGGCAGCCATTGCCGGATTGGCCGGTGCGCTGTTCGCGAACTGGGCCGAAATTGTAACCCCCAGTCTGTTTTCCCTTGGTCAATCGGCCGAGATTATCATCTGGTGCATCGTTGGCGGGCTGGGTACGCGCTTGGGCCCGATCCTTGGTGCCGCCGGATTGGCCTATCTGAAGTTCCTTCTGGGACAACAAACGTTGGTGGATAACACACTGATCACAGGTCTGATTTTAGTCCTGTTCGTCCTCTTCCTGCCAAAAGGCGTCGTTCCAGCTTTGGCGGGTCTTTGGAAAGTGAGTTTTGGTCGCCGCCCATTGGGCCGTATTCATCAGCAACGCCGCATGAGGAACAGAGGCCGAGTCAATGGTTGAAACAGTTCTCGAAACTCATGGGCTTACTATGCGCTTTGGCGGTGTGGTCGCGTCAGACAACGTTGATTTCAAACTCCGCGCACGCGAGCTGCGTTGCCTGATCGGACCAAACGGGGCTGGCAAATCCACGTTCTTCAAATGCGTGACCGGGTTGCAAACGCCGACAGAAGGCGAAGTTTATATGCGTGGGGTGGAAACCACTCACTGGATGCCGCATCAAATCGCCTCGTTGGGTGTGGGCATCAAGACGCAAACACCCAATGTCATGGACAGCCTCAGCGTGTTCGAAAACATCTGGCTTGCGGCGCGGCGGTTTCACGATCCCCGGGATGCCAACCGGAAGACACAGGACATCATCGAACGTCTCGCCCTCGGCTCGATTGCCCGGGACGATCTCGGGCGGCTGGCTCATGGCGAGCGACAACGCGTTGAGCTAGGCCTTGTCGCTGTCGGAGATCCCTGGCTGGTGCTTCTGGACGAACCTGCAGCTGGCATGAGCGCCGAAGATGTCGAACGGATGACAGAGATCATTCATGAGCTGAACAAGACTGCTGCGATCATCATCGTCGAGCACGACATGCAGTTCATTCGATCAATTGCCGAGATGGTGACGGTGTTTCACCAGGGAAAGGTCTTGATGGAAGATCACGTTGATCGCGTCATGTCCGATCCCACCGTGCGCAACGTCTATCTTGGAAAGAAGGCCTGAGATGAATGACGACGTGACAAACATCCTCGAAATCAAAGGAATCTCGGGCGGGTATGGCAAAGTGCCGATTCTGCACGGGATTGAGTTTGCGGTTGCCGAAAACGAGGTTGTCGGCATTCTTGGCCATAACGGCATGGGCAAGACCACCTTGCTGAAAACGCTCATGGGGTTTCTGCCCGCAGGGTCCGGGACGATCAGGTTTCATTCAACCGACATTACCGGAATGTCTCCGTTTGAGCGGGCCGGCTTGGGGCTGGGCTATGTACCGCAGGGGCGCGGGATATTTCCGCAACTGTCGGTGCGCGATAATCTGCGGTTTGCCTGGCATGAATACGCTGGTGCCACTGAAAGCGATGTCATGGAAGCCGTACTGGCGGATTTCCCGCGCCTGCGCCCGCTACTTGATCGTGAGGGTGGCGCGCTGTCTGGCGGTGAACAACAATTGCTGGCGCTTGCCCGTTGCCTGATGGGCGACCCCGATTTCCTGCTTCTCGATGAACCGACCGAGGGAATCCAGCCCTCGATCATCGAGGAAATGGGTGAAACGCTGCTGGCCCTGCGTGAAAGCCGGGGGCTTTCCATTCTGCTGGTCGAGCAAAATTTCGATTTCATCTCTGACCTCTCAGACCGGGTTCTTGTTCTTGAACGTGGCCGCATCACCGGCGAACTCAGCAAATCCGACCTGTCCGATCAGGCCAAGGTTAATCAATTTTTGGGCTTTGGCGCGGCCCGTTCGACTCGAGGGCAGGCCAGCGCAGGTCCGGCGACCCCGCCAGTATCCACAACCCAAACCAAATCTCAGGCAGTCACCGAGACTCAACCGGCTGCCGCAAGCGTGGTGACGAACATGACCGTAAAACGACCAACACTTTCGCAGATGCGTGACATGGCCAGCCGGTTTGGAATGAACCTGTCCGATGAAGATCTGAACGAATACCGCGAGATCATCGAGCCATACATGCAGGCCTATGATCGGCTGGATGCGATGCCCGACTACCTGCCTGAGGTCCGCTATCCACGCAGCCCTGGCCAATTCCCGAACCCGTCCGAAAATCCACTGAACGCATGGTACGTGAAAACCGAAGTGCGGGGCGCACCGGATGGCAAATTGCGTGGCAAGCGCATCGCGCTGAAGGACACGATTTGTCTGGCGGGCGTGCCGATGATGAATGGCTCGTCCATCATGGAAGGCTATACGCCGGAGATCGACGCCACTATCGTGACTCGAATGCTGGATGCCGGGGCAATCATCACCGGTAAGGCACATTGCGAAAACTTCTGCCTTTCGGGAGGATCGCACACCAATGCCAAGGGACCAATTCATAACCCTTGGAAGCGTGGTTACATGGCGGGCGGCTCGTCTGGTGGATCGGCAGCGCTAGTAGCCGCGGGTGAAGTAGACATGGCCATCGCAGGGGATCAGGGTGGTTCGGTTCGTATCCCCTCGTCAAACTGCGGCGTATACGGAATGAAGCCCACCCATGGGCTTGTCCCGTACACGGGCGCAATGCCAATCGAACAGACCATCGACCACCTCGGACCAGTGACAAACACCGTGGCCGACAATGCGTTGCTGCTTGAAGTGCTGGCTGGAGAAGACGGCCTTGATCCGCGCCAGTACAAGCCCACAGTCTATTCTTATACCGAAGCACTGGGACGCGGTGCGCACGGGATGCGGATCGGCGTGTTGAAGGAAGGTTTCAGTCACGCAAATTCCGAAGCCGATGTCGATGCAAAAGTCATGCAGGCCGCAGAGCGCTTTCGCGAACTGGGTGCGCGGGTGGAAGAGGTTTCCATCCCCGAACACTACACCGCTATGGATGCGTGGACCGCGATTACACTTGAGGGACTTCAGGACGGCATGATGTGGGGCAATTCAACGGGCACTAATTACCGTGGCCTCTTCCTGCCCTCGATGACTGACCACATGGCACAATGGCAAGGTCGCGCGGACGAGCTGAGTCATTCACTAAAAGCCTGCATGTTCGTGGGCGAGCATTTTCAGCGGCAATATCGCGGGCGCTTCTACGGCAAGGGCCAGAACATTATGCGGCTGTGCAATGAACGCTACATGGCCGCGCTGAAACAGTATGATTTGCTGCTGATGCCGACATTGCCGATCAAACCGCAACCACATCCACCCGCCGACTGCTCGCTCAGTCTCTACGTACAGCGTGCCTTCGAAATGGTCCCAAACACCGCGCCCTTCAACGGTGGATTGCCCGCTATGAGCATTCCCTGTGGCCTGAGCGAAGGCCTTCCAATTGGCATGATGCTGGTCGGGCCGCACTACGGTGAGATGAAAATCTATCAGGCTGCGGATGCCTTTGAGCAATCGGGCGACTGGCGCAACATGTAAGGGAGGATCGACATGTCAATCCTGAGCGAAAGCCTGGCGGTTCGTTCGTCCGAATGGGACGTGCGCACTGAGGCAATCGATGAAGTTACAGCGCCTCAAGACGGCAAATCCTATGTTTGCGGCCCCTCAACCCCGCCGTTGGCCTATATTACCATTCCCCAGCTTCTGCGCGATGCCGTTTCGCGATTTGGCCCCCGAGAGGCCGCTGTGTTCCATGAACAGGGCATACGGATGAGCTACTACGATCTGGACCGCGCCGTCGATGAGCTGGCCTCCGGGTTGCTTGCGCTTGGTCTGAAAAAAGGCGATCGGGTCGGGATCTGGTCACCCAATCGTATCGAATGGGTGCTCACGCAGTTTGCAACCGCTCGGGTCGGACTTGTTCTGGTCAATATCAACCCGGCCTATCGTTTGGGTGAGTTGGAATACGCCCTCAACAAAGTTGGCTGCAAGGCCCTGATTGCGGCCAAAGCTTTCAAATCGTCCGATTACGCAGGCATGATCCGCAATCTCGCCCCTGAGCTTGAAGAGTGCGAACCGGGACGTCTGCGTGCAGCCAAACTGCCGCATCTGCGCAGCGTTATCCTCATGGACGATCAACCGGGTCCTGGTGCGTATTCCTTTGAAACGCTTCGGACACTTGGCGGCCCGGCGCAGCTACTTCGAATCCCGGAGATCGACAAGATACTCGACCCGGATGATGCCATCAACATTCAGTTCACCTCTGGCACGACGGGGATGCCCAAAGGGGCTATGCTTTCGCATTATAACATCGTCAACAATGCGCGGTACGTGACCGATCGTATTGGTCTATCCGAGACGGACCGGTTGGCGATTCCGGTGCCCCTCTATCACTGTTTCGGCATGGTCATGGGTGTACTCGGCGCCGTCAGCAAAGGGGCAACCATGATCTTCCCCGGCGAAGGTTTTGATGCGGCACAGACACTTGATACGCTGGCGAAAGAGCGATGCACGGCCCTTTACGGTGTGCCAACAATGTTTGTCGCGATGCTCGAAAACCTCGAAAGTAATCCGCGTGATCTGTCCAACATGCGAACCGGCATCATGGCCGGGGCGCCTTGCCCGGTTGAGGTCATGCAGCGTGTGAACACGGACATGAACATGAAGGAGGTCACGATCTGCTACGGGATGACGGAAACCTCGCCTGTGTCCTTCCAGAGTTTCGTGAACGATCCCACCGACAAACGATGTGAAACCGTCGGTCGCGTTCATCCCCACCTTGAAGTGAAGATCGTCGATCAGGAGGGGCAAATTGTGCCCGTTGGCACGCAAGGCGAGCTCTGCACCCGTGGGTATTCGGTCATGAAGGGGTATTGGGAGGACACTGAAAAGACCTCCGAGAGCATCGTTGATGGTTGGATGCACACCGGCGATCTCGCCGTGTTCGACCAGGATGGCTTTTGCTCGGTTGTGGGACGAGTAAAGGATATGATTATCCGCGGCGGAGAAAACATCTATCCTCGCGAGATCGAGGAATACCTGATGCGGCACCCAAAGGTCAGCAATGTTCAGGTCTTCGGCATTCCTGATGAGAAGTTCGGCGAAGAAGTTTGCGCCTGGGTAATTGCCAAGCCTGACGTGGACCTGTCCGAAGACGAGCTTCGCGATGCGCTAAACGGGCAGATCGCGCACTTCAAAGTACCGCGTTACATCCGCGTTGTTGAAGAGCTTCCAATGACGATCACTGGAAAACCTCAGAAGTTCGTGATGCGGGACATGATGGTGGAGATGCTTGGATAGCAGTCATTCGCCCAACAGGCAGCATCGGTTAGTTTGGGCTCTTTTCCCCTCGTCGCCGCGGCCTGCACGAACGGCTGCAATCCGGCTCAGACTCGACAGGTTTTTTGGGCCGTCGAGACGAGCGTCTGAAAAACTGGGGAAACCGAGCCATGAACTGCAAGGATCTAATTTGAGGTGGCCTTTCTTGCGCAGTTCACAATTGCGTGGCTAATCACCGTGTTTTCACACGCGGATTACCGAAACAGCACCCCCGTCAAGCGGAGGCGCTACTTTCCGGCCGTTTGGCTCTCATTTTCTCCATCGCCATATCCTTCGCTGACCGGCTTTTCCGCTTTGCGACCGTGCGCTGCGCATCAAATGCCGCCTGAAGTTCCTGATCTTTTTCCGAAACCTCTTTCACCGGGGCAGGGGCCGGTTTCGCTTCAGCCAGCGCCTTTGCTGTGTCCCTGGCTTGCTCTGCAGCCAGATCGAGGTGTGTGCCTTGGATCTTCGGACTTTCGCCACCCAAGAACTGCATGAAATAAGGATCTTCGAAGTATCGGATCTTGTTTGCAATGACCGGCATCTTGCCCTCGCGGATCAGCACAACCTCATTCTCCGGCAATCGGCCAACGTGTTCCGGCCGGAGCAGGCGAATGCCCTCCTCGCGTTCCGATATGCTGCCCATTTCCATTTTTCCGAGCGCCCGAGACTTCGACTTGCTCACAACTGTTTTGTCACCGATGGATCTGGACACGTGCTCGCGCACCTCTGAATCTTCGGACGCCGCAAACATCTGTGTACCCGCGTTTGCCAGCATTGCCCGCACGCCTTCATGCCCATAGATGTCCTGCAGGCGCGACAGCGTTTGCGAAATCACCACGAGCCGACCACCGAACGATCGCATGGTGTCATACGCTTCAACGACGCGCTCAAGATGGCCGAGGCGCTGAAACTCATCGAGCAGCATCAAAACCTTGAACGGCTCATCCTCACCCGGTTCGTGGGTTTCGATGGTGTTCACCAGATCGAGGAAGAACAGGCGAATGAGCGTCCGGAACTCTTTGACCTTCTTCCCTGGCACAGAAAAGTAGATCGAGGTGGGGCGCCGACGCAGATCTTCGAAGTTGATGTCATTGCCCTGCGTGGCTCTTGCCACAGAGGGGTTGCGCCAGAGCTGCAGGCCGGAGTTCAGCATAACCGAAATCGTTGATCGCAAGATTTTGGATTCTTCGGCTGCAAGATTCAGGAACTCATCTGCAGCTCGCGCATATCCAACTTCTTCAGCCATTTTCTCATAGTCCTTTTGCTTGGTCGTTTTGACCAGGCGCAGGACTTCGGAAATGTATGGCCGCTTTCTTTTGATCGCCAACATCGCCATTGCGCAGAACATGCCTTCGACACCACCCATAAAGCCCTGTGCGGACGAGCTGGGCGTGTCGAACATCTGGGTTGCAACCTGAATCACTTCTTCCCATCGCCGGTCCAGATTGTCGGCACGTGCTGCGCGGCGCAGAGGGTTGTAGCTGTGGCTTTTGTCGGGGTTCTCGGGATCGAACACGAAAACCTCGTCGCCCATTGCTGCCCGACGCGCACCCGTGGTCTGGAAAATCTCACCCTTGATGTCCAGGACGACGCATGAACCATTGAAACGCAGGACATTCGGGATCACAAAGCCGCTGGTTTTGCCCGAACCAGACGGGGCAATGAACATCGCGTGCGGCTTTTGGACACCGGGGCCGGGCTTATAGTAGATCGCGTTTTTGTCCTTTGGCTCACCAAATTTGGCAAACACGATTTCACTATCCAATTGGTCTTTGAGCTTCAGCACCGAAGCATAGCCCTCCTGGACGAGCTGAGGGGCTTTTGCAAAAGTCGCATCACCGTATTTCGTTGAGGGACCACGCAGCGCAGCCGCCACGAATGCAAAGGTCAAAACCCCCACCGCGACCACCGCCACCAGACCCATTATCTGCTGCGTTTCTGCAGGCTGTGCCATGAACTTCTCTGGGATCGCCCAGATGTCCAGCCCGCGAAAGCCTCTGGTGTTGATGTATTCGAGAGCCAGCCCGACCACCAACACCGCGCAAGCCGAGGTAGCGATAAAGCCCATAGTACCGGCTATCGCTACCTTCTTGCCTTTGGGTAGATCCTGAAACTCAGCCATCGACCAGCTCGCGTTTGAAGAAGCACACGATGCCAAACTCAGCAGGTACGACGCCGACCATTTCCCAACCGTCTTGCCCGAGCTTCGCAAACTTCTCGCCTGCATTTTCCTCTACCCGCATCAAGACATTACGATACTCAAATTTTTTCATTCTATTTCTCCTTCAGATAAGTTGATCAGCGGCCATCAGGGGTGGAAAGATCACTCCGTTGACCTTCCGTTCGTCACCGATTTTCTTCATGTGAACGATCATGTGAATGGTGGCCCGGATGTCATCGACCACTTCTGACTTTTGAACGGTCGGAGATCCGCGACGCACCATTTTACTCATCCGTCCAATGGCATCTACGGGCGAATTTGCGTGCATGGTGCAGACAGATCCATCGTGGCCGGTGTTCACCAGTTCCAGGAACATATTCGCGTCGTCGCCCCGGATTTCACCGCAGACGAGGCGGTCAGGCCGGAGGCGAAGCGCCGATTCCAGTAGCTTTGTTGGTGATCGAGGGCCATCTTCTTCGGAACGGTCGGCAAGCAGATCGACAGAATTGGGTTGCTCGATGTCCAACTCGGCCACTTCTTCAATCGTCACGATCCGTTCGCCCGGATCGACGCGCTTCAGCATCGCATTGAGAACAGTGGTTTTGCCAGACGAGGTGCCCCCAGCAATAATCACGTTCCACTTACTTTGCATCGAGACGTCCGCCAGCTCGTCAAAGCTCATCGTGCCCGCTGCGAGAGCAGCACGGGCATTTTCGAGCGCACTGTGATCGTTGCTTTCCGCCAATGTGGCCTCTTTGCTGGCGAAGCTGAACGCACCTAGATCAACAGTTTTCACGCGGAGCAGGCGGATCGCCACGGACCCCACGCCGGTTGTTGCTGGCGGAATCACGACCTGCACCCGCGCTTTGCCCTGCTGTGTTGGCACATTGGCCGTCGCAATGGGTTTCTTTTCTCCGAATGTCACATCGCTGAAACCGGCCACGCAGCGCCCGATGTTTTCTACATCGTTTCTGTTCAGAGTGATGTCTGTCCTGGTCATGTGCGTTGTGCCCATTTCTTCGACCCAGACCGATCCGTCAGGATTCACAGAAATTTCGCTCAGGCTTTCATCGTGCAACAGATGCTCGATCTTGCCTGTATAGTATTCCAGAAGGCTATTACCGTTCCGCCCGCTCATGTTCTTGTCCTTGGCAGAGCACTTCTTGGAACACTGGAGGTTGCCTTCGCTGCCTCTCGGCTTTGCCTCGAACGCGAACGCACCCACACAAGATTCATTGATTCCAAAAAGTGCTGAATTTGCTTCAAAAAAGGCCGCTACCGCACTCGATCATGCTGGCAGCGGCCGGAAAGACCGCTGAGGCGGTCGGCTCATTGGCTCGCGCTCAGAAGCTATCGAACACAACGTCGCGCTGCAGGATCGCGTTGATACGACTGCCCTGATCGACAAAGATTGTCGGCGTAATGCGCAGGTATTCGTCAAGCGCCGCCGCCGTGGCGTTCTGCAGGTTTGAACCCACTTGCGTTGCCAGATCAGTGCGAACCGAGTTGTTGCTATCGCTGTCAGACACCAGTGCCACAGGGGCAATGCCGATGATGGACAACAACGCAGCAGTGCCGAACCGCTTCCCAAAGTGTGTGTTCACCCTGCCGGTCGCACCAGCCCGGCCTTGACCGTCCGTGCCAGCGGAACCGATTTGAGCGGAAAGGCCATCCGGCGTGATGACGCGGCTCCAAACAATCATGATGCGCGTTTGCGCCAATGTCGTATCCGCTCGATACTCGCCATAGAGCTTCGATCCGCGCGGCAGAAGCAAACGCGTGCCGTCCATCGAGTAGACGCCACGTGTGATTGTCGCCACGACGCTACCGGGCAACTCCGAGCTGACCGCGCCACCGAACACAGCCGACAAGACCGTGCCTTGCGTTAAGGTGCGCGACGGATCGTCAATGATCGAGGCCCCGACGATGGGGGGATATTCTTCGACCAGATTGTTTTGCCATGTCGTGTTTTGGTTTTCCTGATAGCCGCGCTGTTCTTCAGGCAGACGGGTGTCACCTGGCTGGACTTGAACCGGCTGCGGGTCAGGGGGGTAAGGCTGGAAGATCACTGGCTGCGATCCACTGTTAATCGGCTCATAGTTTTGCCCGGTGCCATCCTGCGCAATCGCGCTTGACGCCAACGTGACCAGGGCGAAGGTAAGTACTGTTCTGTTCATCGTCAGCTCCATCAGTTTCTACGAAGTGGGTTTTCATCGAACACAATGCCGTCCGACTGGTTCTGCCGCTGGCGCATCTTCTTCAGTTCTTCGAGTCTGCGCCGCTCGTCATCGGTCAGACCTTGCGCCTGAAGGTGGCTTACGCTGGCAAGTGCCTGGGCCTCCGCATCTGCGATGGCCTGGGCAAGTTCCGTCTGGAACTTCTTCTCTCGCTCATCATATCTGACCTGTAGGCGTTCGTTGGTCAGGGTCAGCGTTGCAATTTCACCGTCTTTTTCGGACAGCGAAACCTTGGCATCCGTCAGCTCGTCTTGCAGAACGGAAATTCGGCCATTCTGTTGCTCGATTGTTTTCAGGGCTTGTTTCAGCCCTTCGGAATCGACCTGTGGCACAGCTGCCGGTGTCGCTACTGCTATTGTCTCAGGCAAGGCTTCGGGTTCTGGCTCATCGACCTGCGGGCCTCGCGCTGTCAAAAGCCCGTAACGCTCACCGCCACTCTGTTGCAGAGCGTCAACGCGAACGCCTGTGTTTGAGCTTTTGTTTTCATCGCCCAATACAAACCAAGCGAAACCCACGAAAAACGCCCCACCTACGGCAACGACAAAGAGCTTCTTAGGGTCGAACTTCTTCCGGACACGTTGCGACGGCTGTTCAGCCGCCGCCCGTGCTGCAATTGTCTGATCGCGGTTCATTACTTGCTGCCCCCCAGTTTAACTGTATGTGAAGTAACGGGCCTACCGCTCACGCTTGCCTGCTGAAACTCGTCGCCATCGTTTCGAACACAGATTGAAGTGTCTTCGATGCGGAGAGTCCAAAGATCGGAAAGGCCCTGCACTTGGATAATGCCGCGCTCTTTGACTGTGGTGTTCACCATCAGCTCACGTCCATCAGGCAGGACACGGAAGATACCCGGCAGCTCCGCATCCTGTGGGATCTGCATATAGGTGTGTACGCCATCATCCCAAACGGCGGTGGGCGCAAAGTCCGCTTTGCCCGAGCGCGAATAGTTTTGGTTGACGAACCGGCCTGTTGGTTTCGGCTCGCTGCGTGCCACCGTGCCGCGGCGCGTTGTGGTCCCGCCGCTGTTGTTCTTGTTATAGAACGTGACCCGAAACGGTACTCGTTTACGTTCGGCGGCGCTCTCGGCCGGAACCAGATAGAAGTTGTATGTCCCGCGATTGGTCAGGACGGTCAGGTTTGAATCCGAGTTCAGGATTTCCGGCTTGAACGCAATAACGCGACCTTCCTGCAGGCGGGTGATCTGAAAACTTTCGGTGTCGCCCGCACCAATGCTGCGGACGGTTTCGCCCTGCGGAAAGTGAACATAGGTAATCAGGCGTTCACCCACAGGGATGCGGTACACTTGGTTCTCGACATAATGGAAATGCGTGATGCGGTGATCCGCGTTCTTTCCGTCTGGTGTCGGTGTGATTTCAGCGAGCAGAGGCGTAGAAAGTACCAAAACTGCTGCGGCGGTGGCGGTGAGTGTTTTGAACCAACGCTGCATCAGATGTCTCCCATTGCGTCTACGCGGTAGTTGGTGACGACGAAGCCGAACGGATTTTCCAAAAGCTCATCCATCGACGTCACGATTTTTTCCTCAAACCGGTAGGTCACTGTGACCACGTAGCGGGCTGTCGCTTTTGCTTGGTTTGGCACGATCAGGGACTTGCGGATCTCGACCTGGACCGTTTCATTGTTGACCGGCGACACGCCCAGAACCTCGGTCTGCACCTTTGTCTTGGGCGTATAGATTTCGTCCGGATGGTTGTCGTTCGACCCATCCCACAGTTCGCGGTAAGACGTTTCGGCCAGCTCATCAGAACGACGCAGTACCGATTTCAGGCGCTCGTTGTTGTCCTGGACATCATAGGTTTCCCGGTCGCGCACATAATTTGCGACTTCACGGAAGGCCATCGCCTCAGAAGGTTCCAGTTCTTCGACCTTTTCAGTCAGCAGCACCGGGAGCTTTGTGTCCGGATCAATGGAGAATGGCACCGCGCGGATTTCCTTCAGGGGAAGGAGCATCGCCCAGCCGATCATAGAGGCCACGCCCATTGCCATGCCGACCATGCCGAATACCTGCCATTTGAAGGCATCGCGGCGTGCTCCCAAAAAGAGTTCTTTTTCGTGATCTGTCACGTGTGACATTTGCTCTGTTCCTCGGATTAAGATGATTTTTGTTGCGGTTTTTCTCGGGCAGCTCGAATGCTCTGCCGGTAACGGTCAGCGGCGTAGCTCTGGCGCGCTGCCCCATCCTGATTGCGGGCTCTGTGGGCTATGTCCCGACGCGCTTGCATCGCGCGCGAGGCGCTATCGCGAATCCCGGTCCCGTCACGAGCTGCGGAAGCCATCGCGGCGGCGGTTTTGCCCCCGGCAACAGCACCGCGCGCGCCATCGCTGGCAGTGCCCAATGCACTTCTTGCGGCTGCAACAGCGCCGGTTGCCACAGCAAGACCGGAGGATGCCGAAACTATCGCTCCAGACATGCCGCCAGCGAGTGACGGGATCTGGGTGAGCATGACGATAGCGACGATGCAGATTGCAAGGAAACGTCCGCTGGCTTCCATGTCATTGACATCAGACAACGAGCCAAGTTCAGAAGCGAACAGGGTTTGGATCAGCGAGACAATTCCGGTCAACACCACAATCACCATGACGAGGCCAACAGTCGTTTTCGCCCATGCAGCGAAGATGTTTGCTGTTGCCGAACTGAGCAGCGTTGCGATGAACACAGGCGCTAGTCCGAGTAAAACCGCCATGCCGCCTTTGGCGATGAGTGCCATGCCAGTACCAAAGGCCACGATAATGGCCCCGACGACCCACAAGATTGCGCCAGTGATGCTTAAGCCCCATGTGGCGTTCTCGATAGCAGTTTGCCCCATCAAGAAGCACTGAAGTGCGATCTTATCCAGTGCTTGCCACACATTTGTGCTTCCGGTGAGAGCCCCGGCAATGCTGTCCGGCAGGGTTTGAACGCCTTGATAGATCGGTTGAAAAAAGGACCAGCTTGAAGCCATGCCGATGATGATCGTCGCCCGAATGATCCAGCCGACATATCCACCGAACCCGATTTCTCTGATCTGAAGTACAATGTTGATCAGCATCATCACAAAGATTAGCGCAGCGATGGCCCAGAGGGCGGATGCGAGATCCGCCGCCAGGCTGGTGTATGCTTGCTGAGAAAAGTTGCTGATTGCTGTTTCAATCGAGCTGACGAAATCCTGAATCACGGCCCACAAGCCTCCTCAATTACAGGGCGCAGCGCTTCCAATCGTTCTTGCTGCGTTTCTTTGAGTGAATTGAGTTCGCTGGATGGCTTCGACCAGAAATCGTCCTGGTCCGCGCCCGCCAACTCGATTGCAGCTTCGCGGCTAAGGTTGCCGAGCGGGCATTCAGTGCTGAATGCTTCGTCGGCTTTGCGCAGGCGGCATTGCTCAATGGCTGATTCATGTGCCGCGATGATTTGTTCGTTCAGAATGGCGTCCGTCCAATTGCCGACGACATACTGTTTGTCCGCGCCCTGACCAGCGTTTTCCAGTTGCTCAACCCCGTACTCTTTCAAGGGTTTTTTGAACGCTCGGACGCCCGAGTAGCCAAGACAGGCCCGATATTCTCCAAAGGTCCAGTCTACTTCCGGTTCAAAAAAGTAACTGACTTCCGCCAATGCAGTCGTCGCCAACACAGTGGTTGCGATCAAGGATGCCGATATAGCGAAGCGTATTTTCATTGCGAAGTTCCTCTTGCGTAATTGCTAAGCGTGGTCAGGTCCGCTGCGGTTGCAGCCAGATCCGTGCCCGACGCCAGAGCATTAGCTGAGGTTGCGCGCAAGATTTCAATTTCAACTTGCAGGAGTTTCAGGAGAACCGCCGTGTTGTAGTCGATGGCATCCTTCAGATCTTCCTGCTGGCCGATTTCACCACGCAGTTTTTCCGCATCCTCGGCCAACTGACCAGCCATGTCGTAGCCCTGTTCACCCAGAGCGGACACCACCAAACCCGCTCCGCCACGCTCAGACAGAATGCGCCGTGCCGGTACGTCTGAAGCGCTGAACTCTTTCAGAATGCCATTGTTCAGCCCCAGGCTGATTGACCGGCGTTCCATCGCCAACCCTGCCACGCCCGGAAGATCGCCGATCGTGTCTTCGGTCGCGTTCAAAGCGTATCCGAGCGTGTCCGCCGCTGAAGCCAGTTTCAGGAAGCTGCGGCTGTTGAACTCGTCCAGATCCGTCAGACCAGAAATGGCCTTGAACGAGTTCTCCAGCATAGCGCGTTGCTGTTCCAGCTTTTCATACTGTTGCAACAATTGCTCATACTGGCGAACCATTTCAGCAACTTCCCGAGCGGAGTTGGCAGCGTCCTGTGTAATGGCTGTAGCATCCACGACCGGCACACCCTGGGCCAACGCCGCGACGGGCAGGGCGGCCCAAACGGCGACAGCCACAGTGGTGCGGAATTTCTTCAGGGTGTTCATCAGACAAGCTCCAAATCAGTGGGGGTCATGCGCTCAAAGTCGCAGGCGCATTTGCTGCGATAGCCCGAATAGGTGTTGGTGCAGGCCGAGACAGCGGCCAGAACAACGAGGGCAATGACAAGGCGAGATTTCATGTGATTTCCTTCCAGAAGTTGGGGTTTTTTCGCCAGTCAGGATCAGGGAACGATTTTCCGTCTGATCCGCTCAGAACACGAAGAAGCGGGCCGAGGGCGCCGACATCGACATCGAGCCAAACACTCTCATCACCCTTTTTAATGAGCATTACGCGGTCGCCAAAATGCGCCCTCAGCGCGCCAAGCTCTGAATCGTTCAATCCGATTGCCCGGTAATCCGCTTCATTGCCGGATCGAGAGGGGAACAAGAGCTGTGTGCTGGTGTTTTCCAGGATCGACTTGCTCGCCGCCGACGACAGGATGTGGTCGGGGATCTGCGTCATCATCATCATGACGACGTTCAGCTTCCGATACGTGGTATAAGCGTTCTTGAGGATTTCCGCGCCGTAGGCGTTGCCTGCAATCACCCAGGCTTCATCAATCACAAAGACAGTGGGCACCTTCGTGGCGCACCGGCGCTCGATCTGGCGCATGACGTAGCTGATCCATGCCAGCCGCACCAATTCGTCATCCAGAACCTCGGAAATGTCGAACACAAGATGCCTGTCGCCAGACGCAAACGGATCTGAACCACCTTCGCCAAACATCCAGGACAACCGCCCGTCGCCCGCCCATTCACTGGCCCGCTTGAACAGGTTCTTGTCGTCATCAAAGGCTCGGAACCGATCCACCAGTGAATCGAAGTTCTGAAGCTGTGGGGGCAGGGTCGCGTTGGCTTGGCAGGCTTGAGTGATTTCGTCTTTCTGTTCGGCGGTCAGCTTTTCGTCATAGCTCAACAGGGCAATGACCCAATTGGCGAGCCAGCTTTGACCCGCCTCATCCGTTTCCGTTTGAAACGGGTTCATGCCAGTGGGTTCGCCCACCCGGACGCGGGTGTACTGTGCGCCGAGCGCCCGCATCGGAGCTTCCATTGCCCGGTCTTTGTCAAAAGCGATGATCCGCGCGCCCTGTGCCACCGCCATTGTCGCTAGCAGCATCGCGATCACAGTTTTACCCGATCCGTTCGGCCCCAGAACGATTGTGTGGCCGGAGGGCAGGTTTTCAGCGTCTTTACTGGTCTTGGGAAGGTGCAGCGAAACATCGTAGCTGTCCCCATGCGTTGTCGGGAAAGTCGCCAATGGCCCCGGCCAGGGCAGCTTTTCAGCATCTAACCCTTTGGGGCGCATGTGGAACGCAACCATGTCTGCAAAGTTCTGATCTGTGATCAGTTCTTCTCGGGCGCGGAACGCGAAATTGCCGGGGTGCTGCGCGAAGTACACCGCACGGGTCGACATCGCTTCGCGTTTGACCGTGCCGCCCGAAATCTGGATTTCACCGATGATGTGCTTTTCGGCGGTTTTCAGATCTTCCTCTGTCCCGAACACGCAGATCGACAGATGGTGCTTGCCGAGTGACATGGTGCCGGAGGCAATGCCGTCCGCCAGAATAGACAAGTCCTCTTCCAGCGACTTTGCTTTGTCACCAGCCGAGCGCATCTGACCCGATTTGCGGCGTTCCATTTCTTGCGCCTGCGAACGGCTGATCGGCAGGAAAGATTGCGAAATTACGACATCAACCGGCAGGTCCAGACCGTCGAAAATACCGGGGAAAGACGCCATCGGGTAATTCTTCAGGGAATAGACACGGATGGCGCGTTCCTGATCGTCGCCCGTGACCAGTTTGCAGGTCTTGCCCTGAAACAGCACGTCCTCTTGCGGCATGTTGAAGGCAATCGGTTCTGCAATGTTCGTGTGAATGATCGGCTGATAGCGCCCGTTCAGCAGCATTCCATAATAGCCGAGCCATCGCCCCTCGCTGAGCTTCAACCGGCTAACGCGGGCCTCGCCCAGCGTGCCCGCCAGTGTGGTGAACACACCGTCGAGCTGTTCCATCATTTCGCGGCGTTCCTCGTCTATCGTTCCAGACGACATGCCGAAGATCTGTTTTGCGCGCTCATCCTGGCGCTTTTGCAGAATGGCGCTGATGATGATCTTGCGTTCTTTCAGCTCTGCATTGACGGACGCCGAGCGCATGGCCTGCGCCACTGCACCGGCAAAGCCGGTTGGATCTGTGATGACATGACCAGTATCAGCCGGGACGGTCAGTCGATGAACATAAAATGCCACCTCATTGGGTGTTGTGCGCAACACACGCTCAAACCGTTCGGCCAGGAACTCGAACTCGTTTTCGTCCAGCGTGTTTGCGTTGATTCCGGTGATTTCTGCAGCGGCGATAAGGCCGCCGTTGCGTGTGGAAATAACCTCGTCGTCCACGACATAGCCATATGGCAACATCTGAAAAAGGCTCATTTCATCCTTGCGCCAGCTCGGCTCGACCAACGAGCGGGCAAGGGTCCACATGCCTCGGGCAGCAGGCTTAGGCACTGTAGTAATCTCCCCCGCGATGCTGGCGGTTTTTGGTGCGCGGAGTTTTGGAAAGGGTTACGGACAGAACGCGGAAGAAAGCCGGTTCCCATTCGTAGAAGAGGCGAAGCCCGGTGTAGAAAACAAAACCCGCAATGATTGCTGGCGCTATCCCGAACATGAAGAACGACAGCATGGTCATCCCGAGGATCACCAGCAGATAGATCACGGGTAGGCCGCCCCATTCTGCGGGGCGGTTCAGGCCGCGAAAGACCGTGTTACGGCGCGGCATCAATCAGGCTCCGATGAACGTATCGGCGAGGCCAATGACGGCACCAACTACGATTGCGACCACCGGTCCCTTCAGCGAACCCCAACCGAACACATAGGCGAGACAGCCCCAGATGAAGCCGACAGCGGCAAGGCTGACGCCAACGACCTTCGAGTCGGCCAGTGTCTCGTTGATGAAATCGCCAATGGCATCCTGCAACCAGCCAGCGGAGGCCGGTGCTGCGCTGACGATGGTCATTGTCAGCGCAAAGAATGCCACTTGTTGGATGAAGTGGTGCCGTTTCATGGGGGGTCTTTTCATAGTTCTTTACTCACTTTGCTTAGGATGATCCGCACGTAGTCGCGGGTTTCGGTGAACGGGGGGATGCCGCCATACTGGACGACGCGATGGGGACCGGCGTTGTAGGCGGCAAACGCCAGCCTCCAGGTTCCGAAC
>NZ_JBQFOY010000031.1:0-29949 GCF_056533985.1 Ruegeria sp. E8 | reverse complement strand
TGATGGGTCTGATGTGCGTGTCGCTGGCCAAAGCGCTCTTCCGCGACGGTCAGCGTGACAAACAGGACGCCAGCAGCGCGCAAGCCGCTGAATAAACGGCCACCAACCACCCACGTAACAATCGCGCCGCCCTTTTTTGGGCGGCGCAACGCTTTTCAGATACCCCGCAAACACCGCATGTCGTTCTGCATATCAATGTGCCCGAAATCGGAGCAGTGTCGGAAATCTCAAGCCCCGTCCGCTCGGTCCGTAACAAATCTAAGGCGTCATCTTTCGATCAGATGGTCCGTTTCGTCGAAGATCTTTTGCCACTCTTTGGCGGAAATTGGCATAAGCCCGATTGATTTGACGATGATCAAAGCCTGATGAACGGCAAAAAAGAGGCGCTTGCTGTGCGCCTCAGGCTGATCAAGACCGAACTGTTCGAACTTTTGACGCGCCCATTCCTTGCTGGACTGGCGCTGCTTTTCGTCCAGCGACATCAGGATGAACATGGCTGCGTCCCGCCTGGGATTCTCCAAATGCGAAGCCAGTGTCGCTGCCTGGAAGACCTCGAAACTGTCTGGGGCCTGCCCGGTTTCGGCGGCGATGTCCGCGCATTTCTGGTCCAGTGCAATTGCCCATCGATTGAAAAGCGCATTGATGATGGCTTCTTTGGTTCCAAAGTTGGATTGAATCCCGCCTTTGGTCACCCCGGCAGCCGTCGCGATGTTGCCGAAGGTCAGCGCATGCGGCCCCTTTTCAAGAATGACGCTCAGCGCTGCATCCAGCAGCTCATCACGGCAGAGTTTCTTGAAACGGGCCAAGCCGGACCTCCTGACTATTGCGCAGCGACCTTATGCACCGTATTTTCTGCGCCGTCGTCAAGCTCGGAATTTTTGTGCAGCTTTTTGGGCGAGAACAGCAGGAAGATCGAAGGCAGCGCGATCAGAGTGAAAAAGATCCCCACAGTGATCCCTGCAACGATGACGATACCGATGCTGTTGCGCGCCTCGGCGCCCGGACCCTCGACCAAAAGCAGCGGGATGTGCCCGACAACCGTGGCCACCGTCGTCATCAGAATTGCCTGAAGGCGGGATTGCGCGCCCTCGATGATGGCGTCGACGCGGTCCTTGCCTTCTTCCATCAGAACGTTTGCGAATTCGGTGATCAGAATCCCGTTCTTCGCTACCAGACCAACCGGCGTACTGATCCCGATCTGGGAATAGATGTTGATCGAGCTCAGCCCCAGGAAGGCAAACATCACCGCGCCGAACAGCGCCAGCGGGACGGAGCCCAACAGAATGATCAGCGGCAGGCGGAAGCTTTTGAACTGAACCGTCAGCGCCAAATAGACGATGGCAAGCGACATCGCCATCGTGATCATCAGGCTGTTGCCTTCTTGCTTGATCTGGCGCGAGACGCCGGCGAAATCGACGGAATAACCAGCCGGCAAAATCTCAGCCGCCGCTTTTTCAAGCGCGGCCAACCCCTCGCCATTGGTGGTGCCGGGAACCACGCCGCCGAAGATTCGGAAGGCGCGTTGCTGGTCGAACTTGCCCAGTTCCCTAGGTTGCGCGGTCACATGGATGCGCGCAAGCGAGGATAAAGGCACAAGGGTACCGTCGTTCAGACGGATGGCTGTTTCAGCCAGTACCGCGGTTCGGCCCAGTATTGCTGGGCCGCCATCGGGATGACCTCATAGGCGCGGCCACTGGCGTCAAAGCGGTTCACGTAGCGGTCCGACAGCAGGGCGGACAGCTGGTTCGTCACGCCCAGGCTGGTCAGGCCCAGATCGGACAGGCGTTGATGGTCGTATTCCAGCCGGACAATCGGCAAGTCGATTTTCAGATCGGTGTCAACATAGAGGAATTTGCCGCTTTCAAACCCGGCGGTCAGATAGGCGCTCATCAAGGGCGACAGGACCACGGCGGTCACACCGGAAAACGCAATCGCGGCCGCGATGGTAAAGGCAAATTCGCGAAACAACGCGCCGGACAGCCCGGCGATAAAGCCGATGGGGATGAACACCGCGCACAACGTAAACGTCATCGCGATGATGGGGCGGAACAAAGTGCGCGAACTGATCAATGCGGCCTGAATTCCGGATTTGCCCGCGCGTTTGTGCCGCGCGACGTTTTCGACAACCACGATGGCGTCGTCCACCACCAGACCGACTGACGGCACAATCGCCAGAATGGTCAGCAGGTTCAGCGTGAAGCCCATGACCATCATGCCCAGAATGGCACCCAGGATCGACACCGGGATTGCCACCAGCGGCACCAGGGCCACCCGGATCGATCCCATCATGAACAGGATCACGATACCGACCAGAAAGACCGTCTCGCCCAACGTCTTGAAGATCTCTTTCAGCGCCGAGCGCATGCAGTCGGTACTGTCATATACGATCGAGATTTCAAGCCCATCGGGCAGGCCGCGGTTGATCTTATCCAGCATCACATAAAGCTCATCCCCGATGGCGATCTCGTTCGCGCCGGGCAGAGGCCAGATCGACAGGAACACCCGCTTGTTCAGATCGTCCCGGGCATCCACCGAGGCCGTGCCCTCGCCCAGTTCTATCTCGGCCACGCCCGCCAGGGTCAGCTTGACACCATCCAGATTGCGCAGGTGCAAGTTCTTGAAATCTTCGACGGTCTGCAGGCTGGCATTGGTCAGAATGTTCAGCTTCTGCTGACTGCCTTCAAGGTTCCCGACAGCGGCAACAACGTTGTTGCTCTGCAATGCGGTTATGACCTCATCGACCGACAAGTTGAACGCGGCCAGCCGCGCGGTATCCAACCAGATACGCAAGGCAGGATCACGCCCGCCTTCGAGCCCGACCCGTTGCACCCCATCGATCGAGGACAGGATCGGCGAGACGTTGCGGTCCAGATAGTCGGTGACTTCATGCCGGTCCCAATAGTCGGGCGCGGCGGCCAGATAGAACGCCGCCGCAACGCGGTCCGCCCTTTTTGACCGAGACCGCCGGATCGTCGTCACCTGCTGGCAACTCCGAGCGCACCTTGTTCAGTTCAGCCGACAATTGCGCCAGCGCGATCGAGCTGTCTGCGCCCAGCTTCAGCCAGGCCGTGACCATGCTACGACCAGCGACAGGACCGGTCGGCGAACAAAGATTTCCATGACGCGTTCCTTCCGTTACCAGCCGCTGTCCGAAGCGGTTTCGTCCGGCAGGTCATCAACAACATAGGTCAGGATGCCCGTGTATAGTTTGAATGACCCATCGGTTGCGATCAGCGCGCCCTGCTCCAGCCCTTCGCCGATCAGAACGCGGTCGCCCTGATAGTGGATTTCGGACACGTCACGACGTGCGGCACGGAATGCGCCTTCGGTTTCAGCGGGTGCCAGCACATAGACGAACTGCCCATAGGCATCGGACTGCAGCGCGGTCACCGGCAGATCGACCACGGTAAGCGCAGACTGCGCCGGAACGTCCACCTCAACAAAGGAACCGTTTGACAGTTCCGGTTGTTCATCGCTGACTAGCGCCCGATACAGCCGGGTGAGAAGGTCGACAGTGATGTTTTCATCGCGCGAGATCAGCTGGCCCTCGACGGATTCCCAAGGGTTCAGCACAACCGAAATATTCGACCCAACCTCGAGAATTCCAAGAAACTGCGGCAGCCGGAAGTCAACCCAGACGCTGTCGCGGCGGTCGGTGATCTCGGCAACATCCTCACCGATATTCAGGTATTGCCCGACCTGAAGGTTGCCCGGCTTGGTCACTCCGGAGAACGGGGCGCGGATGGTTTTTTGGATGATCGTCTGTTCTATGACTGCAAGATTTGATTGCGCGGTATCATAAGCGGCCTGCGCGGTGTCCAGCCGGGCCTTGTTCGTGCTGCCTGTCTTGAACAACCTTTGCAAACGGTCCAGTTCAAGCTCGGCCAGAGTGACTGCAGCGCGCGCGCCGGTCAGCCGCGCTTTTTCCTCGGCCACATCAAGCTGCTCCAGAAGCTGTCCTGCTTCGACACGCTCACCGGGTTGGAAACCAACTTACGCGAACTGTCCTGCGTGCTGGCTGCGCAGAACCACCCGGTAAGGCACAACGACTTCGCCAGATACCCGTGTGGTCGGCGCGAATTCGGCGAACGCGGCCTCTGTCGCCTCGACGGATTCAGAATGTTCGGGATAAGCCTCGCCCTGTGCGATTGCTGCCGAAATCTGTATGAACTTGAAGTATCCAAGCCCCCCGATCAGACCAGCAAGAACCACTAATAGAAGTGTCCCGCGTAGAAATGACATATCCTAATCCTTGTCCGAAATCTCACAGGAAATGTATCTTCTGCGCGCAGCTTTAAATATGGTCGTATTTAAATGAAGTCAAGAGTGGTACAATTCTTGTCCAGCAGCTAAAAAACTCTGGCGCTCTGGCGGTAATTTTCCCGGGACGGCCTGTTGGAGCTGACATTCGATCGACACAGCAGCGCGTCACTTTCACCGGCGTCAACCGGACCTGCAAACAAGGTATCGTTTAGACATGGCCAAAGAAGACACATACCGCGACCAAGCCGGGACCGACGCATCGCGGAAAAGCGGTCAGCGATCCAAATTCAGAATCAGAATCTCAACGCTTCTGACTTTGACCATCAGCGGATTGGTCGCGCTATCAGCCGGTGCGGTGCTGTTTATTGCGACCTACGCCAATGTCCGCAACACAACCGAATTGCTGAACACTTCTGCTGAGATGCTGGTCGACACCATCAAAGCCAATGTCTTCGACCTGACCACGCCAATTGAGGAGTTGGCCAGAGCACTGCAAAAGGACGCAAATACTGGCGCTGTCGATCTGTCCGATACCGGGTTTCTCGAGGCTTACTTTAAAGGCGTTGCAGCCTCTGTCCCATATCTGACCGACCTTGTGGTCATCTATCCGGATGGCCGGATTTTCATGACGACGCATACGAAAAGCCCGGATGGGTCAACCTTCCGCTCGTCTCACAGGCCGTCCAACACCGGGCTCATCGAATATGTGCAAGAGGTTGAAGGCTATCCGGGTCTGTTTTGGAACGAACCATTTTTCGATGAGGGCAGGACGCATATTTCGGTGGCGACTCCAGCGCATAGGAATGGCGTCTTTCAAGGAGCTATCCTTGTATCCTCGACCGTGCAGCACTTTACTGAAATCGTTGATGATCTGAGCAGGAAATACGGGGCCACAGGTTTCATTTTATATGGGGATGACGGCGTTCTGGCCCATCCGAAATTGCTGAATTTTCCGACAAGCGACCTGAACTCTAACGCTCCTCTGCATTCGATTGAGGTGCTTGATGACGCCGTCATCACGCAGATGCTGACACAGGTCCCTGAATTTCAGGGCGACAATGAATCTTTTGACGGTTTTGTCGTGGAAGCCAAAGAGGGAGAGCAATTGGTGCTGGCCAGCACCGTAAAAGCCTTCGGCCCTGAACCCTGGGTAATCGGGCAATATTCCCCGCTGAGCGACTGGAGCAACCAATGGACCCGGCTGAGTGACGCCGCCTTTGTCGGTATCGGCCTGTTGGCGATGTCCGTTCTGGCCGCCCTGATGCTGGCCAGACGGCTTGCCGCCCCCATTCGACGTTCGACCGAAGGTGCCCGGGAAATCAGTGAACTCAAGCTGGAGCAGGTGGACTATCTTCCGCCTTCGCGCGTGGCCGAGTTGAACCTTCAGGCCAACGCGTTCAACAGGATGCTGGACGGGCTGCGCTGGTTCGAAACCTACCTGCCCCGCACTCTGGTGCGGCAATTGCTGAAGACCGGCGATCCCAAGCTGGTCGCACCCCGCGAGGTCGAACTGACGGTTATGTTCGCGGATATCGAAGGGTTTACGGCTGCATCAGAGGCAAACTCACCGCAAGTTACGGCGAACCTGCTGAATCGCCATTTCGAAATCCTCAATCGGTGCATCGAGGCCGAAGGCGGCACCATCGACAAGTACATTGGAGATGCCGTGATGGCCTTTTGGGGCGCACCGCAGGTTCAGGAGGACCATGCCGAACGGGCCTGCCGTGCCGCGTTGGCCATCCGAAAATCTCTGGCAGAGGCCGAAGTGGAATACAGGGTGAAAATCGCCGTCCACACCGGGCCCCTGATCGTCGGCAATATCGGTGCTGTGGAACGGATGAACTACACGGTGATCGGAGATACCGTGAATACCTGTGCGCGTATTGAAACTTTGGCGGGTTCGCTGGAGAGCGATGAGCAGACCAAAATTCTGGTCAGTGACGAAACGAAAATGCTGCTTGGGCCTTCGTTCAAGCTGGAGTATGCCGGAAAATTCCAGGTCAAGGGACGGCAGGAAAAGGTGTCCGTCTACAGGATTTATGCAAATGAGACGATGGGTCAGCCGACCTTCTAGAGCCGCATATGAGTCAGGCGTGCATTCATGCTGGTGTGCTTCGGAAAACCCAATCCAATCGTCGGACCTGAACGATTGAGTACAGGCCAACTCTCCAAGGCTTGAGCCCTTCCTTGAGCCCCGGCCTGCCCCAAGCCTATCCCGTCTGATCGTCGCCCAAGACTGTGGATGCCGAGCCGATACCAAACTCTCTCAGCAACCAGTTGGTGACGATTGCGCTAAGTGCCAGCGCGCCGGAGATCAGGATGCGCAACCCGATCAGGTGCAGGAACACGCCATCGATCAGGCCCATCGAATGAGATGCCACCGCGACCATCTAAACAAGAAAACCCGCTTCGATCGGCGTGTATCCGGCGACGACCTGAAAGCGTTGGGTCGTGGCCAACCACATTCCCGCCATATCGAACATAATGAAGGCAGCGGCCAATACGCCGGACGAAAAAGGCGGGATTCCTGGCGATGGCGAAATTCAGCAACGGGTAGTCCAGTTGCGATCGGCGGCGCAAGAATAGTCCTGATCCGACAACAACTGCGACGCTCGCAATTAGCACGGTCTGCCAGCATTCTGGATAGGCGAACGCTTTGAGGTCAAACAACAAACCAGGCAGAGCGATCATGGCTTACGCAAAAGAGATCAAATCCCGGTGTTTCGACGGATCGGGTGATACCGGAGGCGCAAACAGAAGTGTCGACGCAATCGCCGCGATGAGCATGGGTATGTTGATCAGGAACTTTCTCCTGTGACCGGCACGACCCAGCGTTACTTTTGCGTATCAGACATTCGAAATTCTCCGAACAAAGCCTGAATGGGCGCTTTTCTAAAGGCCGTTCCGTCACAACCGACCACGCGTTTTTTGCATTCGCAATAGTGCAAGTGTTCGTCCTGGTTGAATGACAAACGCTACACAATCACAACCAATACAATCAAAAACAACAAGGTCATGATGCCGCCGACCTTCGAGTAATCCGTAACCGAATACCCTCCGGGGCCCATGATCAAGGCGTTGACCTGATGGGTTGGGATCAGGAACGAATTCGATGTCGCCAATGCAACGGTAATGGCAAACAATGCCGGGTCGACCCCTAATCCGATGGCGATGTTCACCGCCAATGGCACCAGAAGAACAGTCGCGCCGACATTGGACATCAGCAATGTAAACACGGTCGCAAGGGCGGCAATTGCGGCCTGAGATACCCAGATCGGGGCATCACCCAGCAGTTTCAGCACCTGCTGTGCAATCCATTCCGCAGTTCCGGTCGACTGCACCGCCACGCCCAACGGGATCAGACTGGCCAACAGAAAAACCGTGCTCCAACTGACCGCGCCGTAGGCGTCATCAATGGTTAACACCCGGCTGACGATCATCCCGGTCGCGCCGACCAGCAGGCAGACCGACAATCGCAGGTCCGAGAACAGGACCAGCCCGATGGCGATGACAAAGAACAGCAAAGCCCAGCCGACTTTCTGTGGCACAAGTTCCTCATGCGGAAAATCTGAGGTCACAACGACAAAGTCGCGATCCTTTTCCAGCCGCACCAGCGCGTCCCACGGGGTATGGCAGACCAGAGTGTCACCCGCCTGATAGGGAATCTCGCCGATGTCTTCCTGATCGCTGGAAAGTGTTTCACCACCCCGGTAGATCGCAAGAGGGGCCAGCCCATAGATTTTCCGCAACCAACTGCTGCGGCCCGTTTCACCGATCATGGACGAACCCGGAGGGATCACCACTTCGGCGATACCGGCCTTGCCCGGCTCAAGCGCATCCGCAAAACGGTCGAGTTTTCCGCGGGCGGTCAGCCCGTAGCGTTCGGTGAAGCGTGCAATGGTTTCGGCATCAGCGATCACGGCTATCGTGCCTGGTGCGTCGATGACCATATCCCGGGGCGGAGCCATCGTATAGGTCCCGCCATGTTGCACAGCGATGATCTGAATGTGGTTTCTGCGTTGGATTTCATCGATCGTTTGCCCGCTGACTTCATGACTTCCCGGCAGTGGTACCTCGGTGATCGTTCCAACGATCCCGTAGGTCGCGTTGATGTATTCCTCGACACTGCGCCCTTCGGTGCCGCTGGCATCCTGTTTTGCGGGCAAAAGAAAACGGCCCAGAACCGTGAAATAGACCAACCCTGTCAGCACCAGCGCCGCCCCGACAGGCGTGACATCGAACAGGCCGAACGTCTCCATCTGCTGATCCGCAGGTAGAGTATCGTTGATCGTCAGGATCAGATCATTGAGCAGGATGAGTGGAGAGGACCCGACCATGGTCATCGTCCCGCCCAGAATGGCGCAAAAGCCCATCGGCATCAGCAGGCGCGACATGGACAGGCCGGTGCGCACCGAAATGCGCGACACGACTGGCAGAAACAGAGCCGCCGCCCCGACATTCTGCATGAAAGACGAGATGACCCCGACGATGGACGAGATCAGCAACATGATCCGTGTTTCGGTCGATCCGCCCACCCGCATGATCCAGCGCGCCACATGAGACAGCACTCCGGTGCGGTCCAGCCCGGCACCTATGATCATCACCGCTATGATGGAAATGACCGCGTTGCTCGCGAAACCGTCAAACAGATGCCTCGGATCGACTAGACCCTCGAGCCCGGGCAAGGCCGACAAGATGCCCAGTGTGACCATGATGAGGATGGCAGCCACGTCGACCCGAACGACTTCCGAAACAAACAGAAAAACCGTAACGCCCAGCAAGCCGAGTACGACGATCATTTCTGTAGTGAGGCCCAGCGCTTCCATACCGCGATCCAGTCATATCTTACAGAGTTATCTTTTCCCGCGCAGACATTGGGGCGCGACCGGCCCAAACAATGGCCCCCATCCTGAGTAAGATGAGGGCCGAGTTCTTGGGAGTTCAGGCGTTGCGGGAATGCCGCGCGCGGACAGCCTCCAGCAGCGGCCGTGGGTTGTTGCAGCGATCTATGGCTCCGTTGCGAACGAAGTACCCGCGATCGACATCCACCAGCGTGTCGCAATAGATCCGCGTATTCTTAAGCTTTGAGCGGGTATTCATCGCTTCGAGAACCCGCGCCACGGTCTTGTCGTCATCCGTATGAGGCACGGCTGGATTGTCCCCCGCGACGCGCAGATGAACCGAGGCCTTCAGCCCGTGTGCCGCGGCGGCACGATCAGCGGTTTCCAGTCGTTCAGCAACCGGATCGGCGTTGCCCAACCGGAAGACCGCCCCCGCAATTCCGCAGGACTTGGGCAACGCGGCCAACGCGGAAAGCTGATCGCTGTCCGTGGCGTTGAAGCCGTGGTTGATCACGTGAAAATATGTGCCCTCGGCTTTGATGTCGTCCTTGGTGCGCATCCGCGAGATGTAGATCGGCAGGCCGGTTATGGCATGCGCCTTGGACAGCAGATCCGCCGACTTTTCAACGTCTGTCCAATTCAGCGTGATTTCCCAGTCGGTCAAATGTTTCGCCGTGGCGGCGATCACGTCCAACTGCGCGTCGGTCGGAATACTGAATCCGAATAGGGTGACGCGAAACCCCAGATGTTTCATCGTCGCAATCCGTGCCCGGCGCACCGGGTCCAACAGATCATGGAACGGAATTCGGATATCGCGCACGCCCATCTCCTGCAGGGCTAGCAGGTGATAATCGTTGCGCACCGGTTTCCGGTCGAACTCGTCCAGTCCGCCGCTGGGGGGCACTTCGGAAATCTCCGCCCAGTTCTTCCGGAGATCGAACCCGATCAAGGGGGTGCTGTTTTCACGCGGTTCAGGAGCCAGTTCCAGGAAATCGTCCCCTGCGCTTTCGCCCGGTGCCAGTTCGGTTCCGTTGGTGCGAACGAATTTCGTCACATGGCCATTTTCGTAGACGTTGACGACGAAGTAACCCAGCTTGGCGGCATCGTTGCGACCAAACTCGCTGCCCTCGGGTGGAATGGCGCGCAGCATTTCCGAGTAATCCTGCCGTACGAAACTGGTCGCCGGTGCTAGGTAGAAATCCGTTTCGCCATAGCGATCATACCAGAAGTTATGGGCGTGCCCCGAGAACATGGCCTCGACGCCATGTTTTTCCAGCAGGCTCAAAAGCCAACCCCTGCCCGGCTGATCGGTATTGTCGTAGTGGTCAAGTTCTTCCGGGTAACACAGATAAGCCGGGTGATGCAGCATCAGCATGACACGCTGCCCCTGCGCCGCAGCGAGTTCGTTTTCCACCCATTGTTTCTGATCTTCCTCGGCTTGAAGACCCGAATTGATCAGCTGAGCGTTCAGCAGGACAAAGCGCACCCCGCCCTTTTCGAAACTGTGATAATGGGCGCCGAATTCGCCTTCCCACGCCTGGATCATCTCGGGTGTGGTCGGGCTTGCGGGGCCGCCACTGATCGGCGTGTCTCCGATGTCATGATTGCCCGGCAGGACGTGGATCGGCACTGTCAGATCCGAGACAATCTTTCGGTATGCGTTCGCGGCCTGTGCATACAGTTCTCCGGTTTCTGGAACCGGGTGAAGCAGATCGCCAAGGTGGACAACGAAGTCCACCTTTCTGCGATTGATATCCGCCACGACATACCGGAACCGCCGATTGGCACGGGCATTGACCGGAAAGGGCGAATTGCAGCGGTCCTCATCCGGATTGACATGCGTATCCGAGATCACCGCAAAGCTGTAGGCGAAAGGCCCCAGATCCGCATCGTCGACGTTGATCATTTTGCTTTCCTTGTATTGAAGTGTTCAGGTCAGCCGCCGGTCGTCAGGACCGATGCCTCGCCCGTGCGCGATGCGCGAATACGGGATCTGATCAGTACGAAGATCGACAGCGCGGTCAGCACCCAGAACAGCCAGCAGATCGCATTTCGGACAAAGATCGAAAGGCTGCCGTCGGACAGCAACAGCGATTGCCGGAAATTGTCTTCGAGCAGTGGCCCGAGAACGAAGGCGATCAGAAAGGGGGCGACCGGCACCTCGAGGCGCAACATCATGAAGCCGACAAGGCCCATGCACAGCATCACGAGGATGTCGAACAGGTTGTTGTTCACCGCATAGGCGCCATAGACGCACAGGGTGAACACGATCGGATAGAGGATGCGGTTCGGGATCAGCGCCACCCGACTAAACGTCTTGATGGCAAGTTTGCCCACTATGAACAGATAGGCCGAGCTGAGCAGGATACCCATGAACAGCGCATAGATCATCGGCAGGTTTTCCGCGAACAGGATCGGACCCGGACGCAATCCGTGGATCATGAAAGCCCCCAGGATCACCGCCGTGATCACGTCGCCGGGCACGCCCAGGGCCAGCAGCGGGATCATTGTTGCCCCGGCAACGCCGTTATTCCCCGCCTCTGCCGCCGCGACACCTTCGGGCTCGCCCTTGCCAAAGTTTTCAGGGTTTTTCGAGTTTCTCCGCGCCTCGCTATAGCTCAAGAACGCAGCAGGCGCGCCACCGATACCGGGGATGGCACCCAGGATCACACCGATAAAGCTGCCGCGGATCACCGATTTCAGGGTCTTGCGGAATTCAGCAAAACTTGCGCCGCTGCCCAGTTCCTGCCGCTGAGCGCCAGCGGGGCGCGGACGGCGTGTTGCACGGTCCAGAATTTCTGGAATGGCGAACAGGCCGATCAAGACAGGAATGAAGTTCAGCCCCGACATCAGCTCGTAATTCCCGAAGATGAACCGGTTGGTACCGTAAATCAGGTCCAGTCCAACGGTTGCGAGCATCAAGCCCAGACAGGCGGACAGAATACCTTTGGTCAGGCTCGGGCCCGCAACGCCCGCGATGATGGTCAGCGAAAAGACGATCAGGGTGAAGAACTCGGGCGGACCGAAGCGCAGCGCAAAGGTCGCGAGAAATCCGGCGAACATGATCAGCGCGATGTTCGAAATCAAATCGGCCACGCAGGATGCGTAAAGCGCGATATCAAGCGCTTTTCTCGCCTGCCCTTTCTGCGCCAATGGATAGCCATCTAAGATGGTACAGGACGCCGCCGGTGTCCCCGGCGTTTTGATCAGGATGGCCGTCAGCGATCCACCATACAGGCCGCCTTTATACACCCCCAACAACAACAGAATGCCGGTGACAGGTTGCATCGTGAAGGTAAACGGCAAAGCAAGCGCCACACCCATCGGGGTCGTCATGCCCGGTATCGCGCCAATGATCGTACCGATCAGAACGCCTATTCCGATTACCAGAACGTTTTCCAAGCTCAGAAAGAGCTGAAAAGCAGTGGAAATGTTTTCAATCATGCCTAGCTCCTCCTCAGCCTAGCGTTTCGAATATGCCAAGTGGCATCGGCACACCCGCGATGTGCAGGAAGAAAAGATAAAGCAGGATAGGCAAAAGGATGCTGATCGGAACGATGTAGATCCAATTGCGCTCTCCGAAGAACAGCATCATGCCCAGCATCAGGATGATGGAACTGGCCACCACTCCCAACGTCGTCAACGCGAAGTAAAACAGGAACAATGCGAAGATCAGAACTACGGTGCGCAAGGTACCCGGCAGCGTATCCAGCTTGTAGATGGCCTCAGCTTCGGCGTCTTCATCTGCCTCGGAGTGTGGCGTTTTGAGAAAGTAGGATTCGGCCACAAGGCAAACTGAGACGAAGACCACGGCAATTGCGATCACGCGCGGCCAGAACTCGGGCGAAAGCGCCGAAATCTCCACAGTTCCCGGAGAATCCACGCCTACCGGAATAAGTACGATCAGTGTCAGTATCCCGAGGATCAGGAACATCACCCCTGCGAACAAGTCTTTGTGTTTGGATTGATCCACGTTCAGCCTCCTCCCTTCAGGACTTTCAGGTCCAGTTCGGCTTTTGCGATGTTTTCGCTGAGCGAGAGCAGGCGTGCGGCGCCCATTTGTGTCATCTCGCTGGACTTGATTTTGATCGGGTGTTGCAGATTGGCTTTGAGGTTTTCTATCTGCCGCTGGAATGCCTCGGCATAAATCGGGGACTGCGCCAATGGGCCGGCCAGCAGCACCAGTTCGGGCTGCAGCACCGTCAGGCTGAGGGAAAAGCAACTTGCGGCCCGGGCGCCAAAGACCTCCAGCGCGGCCATGCAGTCCGCGTCCCCGTCATTGGCCTGCGAGACGACATCCAGAATTTTCCGGGCTTTTTCCTGGTTCGTCAGTTCGTTGAAGACAGCCGGTGTCAGCATCTGGCGCAACAGGGCCTTGCCGCCGCAGATGTCGGAAAGCGCCACGGGGTCGTTGGATTCGATACCGGCGGTCATTTTGGCCTCGGTGAGAACGCCCCCCACCCGGTTGATGCCGCTATAGGGCTGGCCATTGACGTGCAGACCGATGCCAAAGCCAAGCGAGCAGTAGATGACGGCGACATTTTCGACATGCCGCGCCGCACCGAAAGCCACTTCTGACTGGCAGATTGCAGCACTGGGCGTCTCGAGCACCACAGGCACGCCAAGCTCTGCCCTGACAATGTCGCACACATCGGTTTCCGTGTGCCATCCCAGAGTCGGGGCCGAAATCACCGTGCCGCGCGCCTTGTCCAGATTTCCGGCAATGGTCAGGCCGACACCGAACAGCCTGTCGCGCTCGGGCACATTCCGCTCGATCAGGGCTTTGGCATTTTTACAGCACGTCCTTAGAAAGCTCTCTCCATCCGCCAGACCTGCGCCACGCGCATCCCACGAAGCGATACGGTTATTGGACAGATCGGCCAGGGTCACCACCTGCTGATAGGCGTTGATGCCGATCCCGATGACATAACCGCCGGACCGGTTCATGATCAGCTTCTTGGTGCGCGGCCCCCTGCGGCCCTCGGACTTGGCCTCGCCCACCTCCTGAACCAGCCGCGCCTCGATCAACTCGCGGGTGATTCGCGACACGCTTGCCGCGTTCAGGTCGAGATTATCTGCAATCTGCGTGCGGGAAATCGTGCCGGAGCCCAGGATCTCACCAAGAACCCTTTGCCGGTTCCCACGACCTATTTCTTCCTGCGACCAGCCCGTCATTCCGCATCTCCCCTGCATCATTTTCAACATCATGACTTATTTATTTACTTACTGCAAGTAATTTATTATAAGGAACCCATCCGATTCAGGGAGACGCTACAAATGAACCTAAGAAACACGATAACTTCTGCACTGAGCGGCCTTGCGCTGCTTTCGATTCCACTGGCGGCCTCGGCCCAGGATTACCCAAGCAAGCCTGTGACTTTGGTGGTTCCCTATGGCCCCGGCGGGGCCGCTGATCTGGCCGCGCGCACCATGAGCACGGAGGCGCCGGAATATCTGGGCGAGAACATTCTGGTGGTCAACAAGACCGGCGCCGGAGGTGTTGTCGGCTCGACCCAGGTCGCCAAGTCGCGCCCGGATGGCTACACGCTGCTGATGGCGCGGGTCGGCTCGCAGGCGACGGTTCCGGCGATCAACCGCACCATCCCCTACAAATGGGACGACTTCACCTTTCTCGGGCTGATCGAGAAGAACCCCTTTGTTCTGGGCGTCAGCGCCGAGTCCCCCTATCAGAGCTTTGACGAGCTGAAAGCTGCGATCGAGGGCGGCGAGCGCCTGTCTTACGCTTCGGCCGGTGTCGGCACCCTGCTGCATATGGCGATGTTGATCCTGCTGGATGATCTGGGCGTCGAGTCCGAGGCGCTGATCCACGTGCCCTTCAAGGGCGGCGGCAAGGCGACGGCTGCGGTTGTCGGCGGCCATGCCGATCTGATCTTCCACAATCTCTCGGGGCTTTCCGGTGCCATTGAAAGCGACCAGATCCGCCCGCTGCTAACCACCACGCCGGAACGCTTCCCCGCCATCCCGGACACGCCCACCGCGCAGGAGCTTGGTCATCCGAACCTGGAAAACGTTGTTGGCTGGACCGGTGTCTGGGGGCCCAAGGACCTGCCCGAGGACGTCGTGGCCAAATGGGTCTCGGTTTTGGGCGCGATCTCCGCCGATGACAGCTGGCTGGAAACCACACAGAAGCTGGGCTCGGTACCCGCTGTCCTGTCACCAGAAGAAACCAAGACCTTCGTCGAAGGCCAGGTCAACACCTTCAGCACCACCGCCGAAAAACTGGACATGATTATCCAGTAACATCTTCGGCATTCCGGGCGGCCCACCTCCCATTGGTCGCCCGGAACCTTTCTCCTTTGTTTTTGGGAAACGAATATGACACAGCCGAACATCCTTTTCATTCAGGCGGATCAGCTGGCAGCAAATGCGCTGACGACCTATGGCAACAAGACCGTCAAGGCACCCAATATCGACCGTCTGGCGCAGAAGGGCGTGGTGTTTGAGAACTGCTATTGCAACCTGCCAATGTGCGGCCCGTCGCGGGCATCGATGCATGCGGGTCGGCTGCCCTTTTCGATCGGCATGTATGACAATGCCAGCGAGTTCCACGCCGACATCCCCACCTTCGCCCATTACCTGCGGGCGATGGATTACCGGGTCGAGATGTCGGGCAAGATGCATTTTGTCGGCCCCGATCAGCTGCACGGCTATGACAAACGCCACACCACCGAGATCTACCCGGCCAACTTCGCCTGGACCGTGGACTGGTCCAAGGGGCGCGAATACAAGCCCACCAATCTGACCATGGCCCCGATCCTGGAAAGCGGCCCCGCTATCCGCACCATGCAGATGGATTATGATGACGAGGTCGCCTATCACGGCGTTCAGGCGCTCTATGATCTGGCGCGAACCGGCGATGACCGGCCCTTCATGCTGACCGTGTCCTTCACCTCGCCGCATTCGCCCTTCGTGATCGGGCAGGAGTATTGGGATCTCTACGATCATGACGAGATCGAGTATCCGGCGGTGGCCCCGCTGGAACTGAACGAGATGGATCATCTCAGCCGCAATCTGCACTACTGCCAGTCGCGGCACGAATTCACTGTCACACCCGAGGATCGCCGCAGGGCCCGCCACGGCTATTACGGCATGATCTCGTATATCGACGAGAAGGTCGGGCAGCTTGTCGACGTGCTGGAACGCACCGGCCAGATCGACAACACCATCGTCATCCTCACCGCCGATCATGGCGAGATGATGGGGGAACGGGGCATGTGGTTCAAACAACACTTCTTCGAATGGGCTGCCAGCGTCCCCTTCATCGTTTACGCGCCGGATCGGTTCAAACCGGCGCGGGTGAAGGAGAATATCTCGCTGATAGATCTTCTACCGACACTCACGGACCTCGCCGCTGGCGGCTCGTTCGGGGAGTATGCGGCACCGGTTGACGGGCAGTCGCTGGTCCCTGCCCTGAACGGAGACACCTCGGGCCTGTCGGATGTGGTGATCTCGGAATTTGCCGCCGACGGCTCCACCGGGCCCAGCCGCATGGTCCGGAAAGGCCCGTGGAAGCTGATGTGGCTCGAAGGGGTCGATACCCTGCTCTATAATATCGACGAGGACCCCAACGAGATGACCAACCGCGCGGGCGATCCCGATTGCGCCGATATCCGCGCCGAGTTGGAGGCGATCCTGTTCGACGGCTGGAACCCGGACACGCTGCGCGACACCATCCGCGCCAGCCAGGTCCGCCGCCTTGCCATCCACAAGGTCACCCAGGGCGATCCCACCTATGTTCACACCGTCCGCAAGGACGACAACGAACGCTATATCCGCAACGCTGGCGCCGCCGACACCAAAGCCCGCGCCAGACTGCCATACGTCCCGCCCGTAAAACCAGATCGAGTGTAAACCCGGCCCAGGATTAGCCGGCCCAGGATCTGTTGGGACTTAGCTGCGGCCAGGAACTGAACGCATCTGCAATCCGGAACACGCCCGGATCAAAAACTGCAGGGAAAATGCCTAGGGTCAGGATGCATTGATTTCCGTTGCGCTGGGTGATTCATGGCTCGGAAAATGGAGCGGTTACATGAGCAATCTTTTCTGGCTAACGGACGCGCAGATGGCACGTCTTGAACCATTCTTTCCGAAATCACATGGCAAGCCTCGGGTCGATGATAAACGCGTTTTAAGCGGGATTATCTTCATAAACCGCAATGGGTTAAGGTGGCGTGATGCTCCTGCGGCCTATGGTCCGCACAAAACGCTCTACAGCCGTTGGAAGCGCTGGAGCGAGAAAGGGATCTTCGCTCGGATGATGGCAGGTCTGGCCGCAGAGCATGGCGAACAGAAGACCGTGATGATCGATGCAACCTATTTGAAGGCACACCGGACAGCGACCAGTCTAGGGGTGAAAAAGGGGGGCGTGGACGTCTAGTTGGGCGCACCAAAGGCGGCATGAATACGAAATTGCACGCCATCTGTGACGGCCGAGGACGCCCGCTGAACCTGTTCGTCACCGCCGGTCAGGTGAGCGATTACATCGGCGCACGGGCCTGCTCAGCAGCCTGCCAGATGTCGATTGGCTACTCGGCGACCGTGGCTATGACGCTGATTGGTTCAGAGAAGCTCTGAAAGACAAAGGGATATGCGCCTGCATCCCCGGTCGAAAGCAACGCAATACGCCAATCAAATATGACAAGCGCCGCTTCAAACGGCGAAACCGAATAGAGATCATGTTCGGCAGACTTAAGGATTGGCGGCGAGTGGCAACCCGATATGATAGATGCCCCAAAGTGTTCCTATCGGCCATCGCCCTCGCTGCGCTCGTCATCTATTGGTTATGAATCCTGACCCTAGACGTCCAGCGTGTTTTCCTTTTCCCAGCGCGAGAAATGGGTGACGAAGGAGTTCCATTCCTGCATCTTCATCTTCAGATAGGCGTCCGAGAATTCTTCGCCCATCGAAGCTTTCAGCTCGGTGTCTTTGTCGTATTCACGCAGGGCATCCAGCATATTCAGCGGTAGTTTAGGCGCATCGGTGATCGTGTGACCTTCGGCATACATGTCGATGTCATAGCGACGGCCCGGGTCCGCCTTCGAACGGATACCCGAAAGACCCGCAGCGATGATCACGGCCTGCAGCAGATAGGGGTTGGTCGCCCCGTCCGGCAGACGCAGCTCGAACCGACCGGGCCCAGGCACGCGCACCATGTGGGTGCGGTTGTTGCCGGTCCATGTCACCGTGTTCGGCGCCCAGGTTGCGCCCGACATTGTGCGCGGCGCGTTGATCCGCTTGTAGCTGTTGACCGTCGGGTTGGTGATCGCCGCCAGTGCGCTGGCGTGTTTCATGATACCGCCGAGGAAGTGCTTGCCCTTCTCGCCCAGACCGACCTCGCCGGTGGGGCCATCGCCTTCGCCCGCAAAGACGTTGGTTTTTGACGCATCGCCCGGCGCATCCCAGACCGAGATATGGGCGTGGCAGCCGTTGCCGGTCAGCCCTTCGATGGGCTTCGGCATGAAGGTGGCGCGGAACCCGTGTTTTTCCGCCACCGATTTGGTCATGAACTTGAAGAACGAATGTTTGTCGGCGGTGCGCAGCACATCGTCGAACTCCCAGTTCATCTCGAACTGGCCGTTCGCGTCTTCGTGGTCGTTCTGATACGGACCCCAGCCCAGTTCCAGCATGTAATCGCAAATCTCGCGCACCACGTCATAACGGCGCATCACGGCTTGCTGGTCGTAGCAGGGTTTGGCAGCGGTATCGAAAGGGTCCGAGATCTGCTCGCCATCAGGGGTCAGCAGGAAGAATTCAGCTTCGATCCCGGTTTTGACATGCATGCCTTCTTCGGCAGCTTCGCTGATCAGACGGCGCAGAACGTTCCGCGGGGCCTGCGCGACGTCCTCACCTTCCATCACACAATTGCCCGCGACCCAGGCGACCTCGGGTTTCCACGGCAACTGGATCACCGAAGACGGGTCCGGCACCGCCAGCATATCGGGATGCGCAGGGGTCATGTCGAGCCAGGTGGCGAAGCCCGCAAAGCCCGCCCCGTCTTGCATGTCGGCAATCGCCTGTGCGGGCACCAGTTTCGCCCGCTGCCCACCGAACAGATCGGTGAACGAAATCATGAAGTATTTGACGCCTTTTTCCTTGGCATATTTGGCCAGATCAATGGTCATGGCAGTTTCCCTGTTATGTGTCTTTTCGTAAAAAAAGGCGCGGTCACCAACGACCGCGCCAGTTCGGGGTTTTTTAAAAGCCGTTACCGGGCTTGCCGGGGTACCATTCGGTGCCCGCCAGCGGGACGCGGGCCATGGCTGCGGCCTCCATCGTCAGAGCGCACAGATCTTCCGGTTCGAGGTTCCGCAGATCGTTGTGGCCACAGGCGCGGGCAATGGTCTGCGCCTCAAGCGTCATCACCTTCAGGTAGTTGCGCAATCGTCGCCCAGCCTCAACCGGATCAAGACGCGCCGCCAGTTCGGGGTCCTGCGTGGTGATACCTGCCGGGTCGAGCCCCTCGTGCCAGTCGTCATAGGCGCCGGTGGTGGTGCCCAGTTTCTGATACTCGGCTTCCCATTTCGGGTCGTTGTCACCCAGCGCGATCAGCGCTGCGGTCCCGATGGCGACCGCATCCGCGCCCAGAGCCATGGCCTTGGCCACGTCTGCACCCGAACGGATGCCGCCCGAAACGATCAGTTGCACCTCGCGATGCACGCCCAGATCCTGCAGCGCCTGAACCGAGGGACGAATGGCGGCCAGCGTCGGCAGGCCCACATGTTCGATGAACACATCCTGCGTCGCGGCGGTGCCGCCCTGCATACCGTCCAGCACCACAACATCCGCACCGGCCTTCACCGCCAGAGCGGTATCGTAATAGGGCCGGGTCGCACCGACCTTGACGTAAATCGGAACCTGCCAGTTGGTGATTTCGCGCAGTTCGAGGATCTTGATCTCCAGATCGTCGGGGCCGGTCCAGTCCGGGTGGCGACAGGCCGAGCGCTGGTCGATCCCTTTGGGCAGCGTGCGCATTTCGGCCACACGGTCCGAGATTTTCTGGCCCAACAGCATACCGCCGCCACCGGGCTTGGCGCCCTGCCCGACCACGACCTCAATCGCGTCCGCCTTGCGCAGATCGTCGGGATTCATGCCGTAGCGCGACGGCAGATACTGATAAACCAGTTTCGAGGAATGACCGCGCTCTTCGGGCGTCATGCCGCCGTCACCGGTAGTGGTCGAGGTCCCCGCGGCGCTTGCGCCACGGCCCAACGCCTCTTTCGCCGGTCCGGACAGCGCGCCAAAGCTCATGCCCGCGATGGTGATTGGAATATCCAGCTCGATCGGCTTCTTGGCAAAGCGTGTGCCCAGCGTCACCGAAGTGTCGCAGCGTTCGCGATAACCTTCCAGTGGATAGCGCGAGACCGATGCGCCCAGAAACAGCAGGTCGTCGAAATGAGGCACCTTGCGTTTGGCACCACCACCGCGAATGTCGTAGATTCCGGTTGCTGCCGCGCGGCGGATTTCCGCGTTGATTTCATTGGTGAACGTTGCCGACTGAATCGGCACGGTGCGTGGAATCTGTTTATCCATATCTTTCATGCCTTTACCCTCAGTACGCTTGTGCGTTGTCAACGTCGAAATTATACAGCTGGCGGGCCGAGCCGTAGCGTTTGAATTCTTCCGGCTTGGCGTCGCTGCCCGACCGTTCCAGCAGATCCTTCAGGATCTCGATATGCTCGGGACGAATCTCTTTCTCGATGCAGTCGGCGCCAAGGCTTTTGACCGATCCACGCACGAACAGGCGCGCCTCGTACAGCGAGTCACCCAAAGCATCGCCGGCATCGCCGCAAACAACCATGTTACCGGCCTGCGCCATGAAGGCGGACATGTGGCCGATATTGCCATGCACCACGATGTCGATGCCTTTCATCGAAATCCCGCAGCGCGAGCTGGCATTGCCCTTAATGACCAACAGACCGCCGTGACCGGTGGCACCGGCATACTGGCTGGCGTCGCCTTCGACGACAACGGTGCCGGACATCATGTTCTCGGCCACGCCGGGTCCGACCGAGCCTTCGACCTTAACCGTCGCCTGCTGGTTCATACCTGCACAGTAGTACCCGGTCGAACCCTTGACCGTCACTTCGATAGGGGCATTCAGACCGACGGCGATGGCGTGGCTGCCTTTCGGATTCACCACTTCCCAGTTGGTCTTGTTGGTGTTCTGGCTCTGCTCCTGTAGGGCCGAATTCAGGCCCCGCAGGCCGTTTGCTTCTATATCGTATGTCTGCATATCAGTGGTTCCAGAAGTAAACGGTTGCAGGCTCGGGTTCCCAGACTTTGGCGTCTTCGATGCCGGGCAAGCTGACCAGCGCCCGGTATTCGCTGCCGAAGGCCACGTACTGATCCGTTTCGGCCATTACCGCCGGTTTGCAGGCAATCGGGTCGCGCACAACGCCGAACCCGTCCTTAGTGCCGACGACAAAGTTGAAGAACCCGTCCAGATCCTCGATCGTGCTTTCCAGCGCCTCGCCCAGAGATGCGCCATTCTGCATTTTCCAGGTCAGGTAGGCGGCACCAACCTCGGTGTCATTCTGAGTTTCGATATGCACCCCTTCGCGGCGCAGCTTGCGGCGCAGCGAGTTGTGGTTGGACAACGATCCGTTGTGCACCAGGCACTGGTCCGAGCCGGTGTTGAACGGGTGCGCGCCCATGGTGGTCACGGCGCTTTCCGTGGCCATGCGAGTGTGGCCGATCCCGTGCGATCCGGTCATCGACGACAGATCAAACCGCGAGGCGACGTCTTTTGGCAAACCCACTTCCTTGTAGATCTCAAGAACCTCGCCCGCCGACATGACACGCACGTCCGAGGCGACCTCTTTCAAGGCGTTGCGCACATCGGCCAGCTTGTCGGTGGCAACTTCCAGAACTGCATGGGTGTCATTACGGCGCAGGGTGATATCGGCACCGGTCGCCTCTTTCAGCTTCCGCTCCAGCCCGGTGAAGGACAATTCAGGCGTGTTCGACTGAACAGTCAGCTTTGACGTTCCGCCATTGCTGTCTCCATAGATCGCGATACCGGCGCTATCCGGGCCGCGGTCTGTCATCGTGATAAGCATATCCGTCAGCATCGCGCCGAGTTGCGGCTCAAGCGCTTTGTCCTTCAGGAACAATCCGACAATTCCGCACATTCTATTGCTTGCTCCATGTTATTTGATTCGATCTGCGAGTGTCTGACACCGAAGCTAGCATCGTGAGTCAGGGCGTGCAACTTGAATGAATAAAAGTTTCCTATAGGGCAAAATCCGCGCGAGAGATCCCGCGCAGCTTGAAAGTGTTTTTCTAGTATCTTTAGACACTTGTCTGGATTTTCTCGTGATCTATCGCCTGTTTGCGGGCCTCCTCCAGATGGGCGCTTTCGCGGACAAACTGGATTCGGTGCCAGATGAGCCAGAAGGCTACACCGAGGATGACCATAAGCACTTCATATCCCTGGAACGGGTAGACCGCGCCGACATCGGCCAGATCGACGGCCCAGCTTTCATATCCAATCGTAGACATGTTCAGTCTCCTTATTCAGCTGGTGTTGCTTTGTGGGCGAGCAGGGCCTTGTCGGCCTCGATGATCTCGGCCTTGGCGTCCTCGTATGCATGGTGTTCCGCATAATCGAGACCCTGCAGCTCAACCTCTTCGGGGATGCGCAACACACCCATCGAATACTGGATTTTGGCCAGCGCAAAGCCGGGCAGGAAGCCGAGCACGAAGAACATGATCACCGCGCCAAGGATCTGACCGACCGGATTGATCGTCGCATAACCTTCGAACGGCGATGCAGACGCCCCCCACAGGACAAAGCCCGTGATGATCTGGCCGACGACACCCGCATATCCGTGCGCCGCAACCGCACCCACGGAATCGTCCAGCTTGAACTTACGCTCGACCCAGTAGTGCAGGTTGTAGATGATCGCGACGCCCACGGCGGCAATCAGCATGGCCTGAATCGGATGATACAGATCATTACCCGCAGACGCGGTGATGATCCCGGCCAGACCGCCTGAGAAGGTCCAGAACGCGTCGCCTTTCGACACCACATAGGCCGCCATCAATCCGCCCTACAGTGACATCAGGAAATTGAAGGTGATCGCGGAAGGCGAGGTCGGTCCAAGATAGATATTTGTGGCCGTCCAGGTATCCCCGGTAACCTCGCCGCCGATGGCCTCGGGCGAAATGACGGGGACGTTGCAGGCCGCGTAGAAGCCCCAGAAGCCTGTGTAGATCAGGAAAATCCCGATGGTCAGCATCCTTGGATTGTGCGGAGGGATGTCACGCGGCGTGCCGTCCTTGGCGAATTTGCCCAGACGCGGACCCAGCACCATGATGACACCCAGCGCATAGCCACCGGCAATCGCATGGATCACACCCGATGCATAGGCGTCGTGATAGCCCAGATACTTCACCATCCAGCCCGCATAGTGCCAGCCCCAAACAGCGTCGATGATCCACCAGACCGAACCGATCATCACCGCGTGAACTCACAGGGCCGACGAGCGAATCCGCTCAATGACCGAACCGGAGACAGTCGAGGCCGCCGTCCACGAGAACAACAGGAACGCCGCCCGGAGCACGCCTGTGATCCGGTCTTGCAAATTGGTTCCCATCGTCTCTGTCCAGGGTAGATTGCCCGCGCCGTCTGCGGTGTTCAGACCGCCAAAGAACGGAAAGTCCGGGAAAGCCCAGTATATCCACCACCCAAAGAAGAAAAAGGTGACCGTTACCAATGGGATAATCATGATGTTCTTCATCAATGTGTGCATATGATTGCGCCGTCGGCTGGCGCCGACCTCGTACATGCAAAAGCCCACATGGATCAGGAACATGAAGACGACGGTTACCCAGTAATAAAACTCGGTAAACACCGTTGTCAGGGCGTCTTAATTGCCATTCATGGCACTCTCCTCTGTTGCAATATCGACGTGATTACTATTCACGGTGAATTTTTTTCTTTGTCTGCGATGCCAAATATTCCTACCTGTCAACATTTTTGCATCTTACGCATATCTTTTGACTGCGAAGCTAGGCAGCGAAATTGAGCTCGGAAATTTCCCAACAGGTAATCTATTTGCACTGATGTGTTTGTTTTTGGTCTGATATCGGTCTGAATGTGGTCCAAGGATCGGACCAACAGGGAGAGAGAAACGGCCATCATCTATCGCTCGTCCGCGCTTGCGCAGCGGCATGCGGAAATCGACGGTGAGCTGGAAGACTGGAACGGCATGGGCACGGCCTGGTTCTACGACAGCTCTGACGAACGCGCCGAAGCCGATTATCTGGCGGTTCGGACCAAGGCAGGCCTTATGGACGTGTCGGGATTGAAGGAAATCCATCTTGTCGGACCACATGCAGCGGCGGTGATCGACCGGGCCACGACCCGTAACGTAGACAAGATCATGCCAGGCCGGGCGGTCTATGCCTGCATGCTGAACGATGAAGGCAAGTTCATTGATGACTGCGTGATCTACCGGATTTCGGTCAACCACTGGATGGTCGTCCACGGCACCGGAACCGGCCACGAGTCGCTGGCCATGTGTGCGTATGGCAAGAACATCGCGATGATCTTTGACGATGATCTGCACGACATGTCGCTGCAGGGGCCAGTGGCCGTCGACTTTCTGGAAAAGCATGTGCCAGGCATCCGCGATCTGGCCTATTTCGGACTCATGCAGACCAAACTGTTCGGCAAACCGGTGATGATTTCACGTACCGGTTATACCGGCGAACGCGGGCACGAGATTTTCTGCGAAGCCCGTCGCGCCACCGAAATTTGGGACGGCATTCTGGAAGACGGTAAAAAATATGGGGATCGTGCCGGTGCAGTTCTCGCCCCTCGATCTGCTGCGCACGGAAAGCTACCTGCTGTTCTATCCGGGCGACAATTCCGAGACCTACCCGTTTGCAAACGAGCTGTGCGGCGATACCCTGTGGGAGCTGGGCCATGAATTCACCGTCTCGCTGGGGAAGACCGGCTTCCGCGGGGCCGAGAACCACTATGTGCTGAAAGGCAAGGAGCGGTTCAAGATTTACGGCGTCCGTCTGGAAGGCACCACATCCGCCGACGAAGGCGCAACGTTGTTGAAGGACGGCGAGGCCGTGGGCGTGGTAACTTTCGGCATGAACTCGACCCTCAATGGCTACAATGTCGGCATCGCCCGCATGCCGGTAGAGTGCGCCGTGCCTGGCACCAAGCTGACCGTGCGCAACCAAGACGGCACCGAGATCGCTTGCGTCGCCGAAGACATGCCGTTCTACGACAAGGACAAATCCATCCGATCGGCCAAGGGCTGAACACCCGGTTGCCGCGTGAGCACGACCCGTGGCTGCGCGGCATCCGTCAGCAAACGTGAAACGAAGGGAGGCGCCAGGACGATGTCCAAGTTTCAATTCCCGGAAAGCATCGCCAGCCGCCCAGTCTATGGCACGCTGGAGCCGCGCCCCGGCAAGGCCCACCTGATGATCGCGGACGCCGAAGGCGCCGAAGCGCTGATCGAGCGGGCCGCCAAGGAACCGGGCCTGATGGAAAAGGCCCAGATCATCTACATTCCCAAAGAATCTGGCGAGACCTATTTGGACAGGTTGCGGGAATTGCAACCTGCTCAGCTCTATGTCGGGCCCAGCTATCCCGCCTCGGTCCAGCGGCTGCGCCGGGTTCTGTCCGACGCACATAAGGGGTTGCAGGTCTATCTGACTGGCACCGAGGGGCTGATGGGTCAGGTGATGAACGAGGTTGTGGCCGCAGGCATCCCGCACACCGCTATTCAGACCGAACATCGCGGTTCCGTCGCGCGCCGGATTCAATGTGTGCACTGCAAGGGCATCACCGAGGACGTGATGACCGATCCGTTTGTCTGTTCGCATTGCGGGCTGAATCTGTTTGTCCGCGATCATTTTTTGCGACGGCTGGCCGCCTATCAGGGTGTGCGTGTCGACGCCGAAGATCCGGGCAATGTCCCCGACCCAGTGGAGTTGTACACATGAGCGCCGCCCCACAGAAAGCCAAAGCCGGTGCGGAAAAGCTTGAGGTCGTTGTCGACGCCATCGTGCCGGTCAACGACTTGGTCATCCGGTTCGAATTCAAACGCCGCGACGGCAGCGATTTCCCTCCGTTTTCAGCCGGTGCCCTTACGGTTGTCGAAATGCAGGACGAAGGGCGCACACGCCTGAACCCCTATTCGCTGATGTCCGACCCGGCCGATCCAACCACCTACGCCATTTCGGTGCGCCGCGATGACGAAGGCCGCGGTGGATCACTGTTCATGCATCGCAACGTGAAGATCGGCGACGAGATGGTGATCACTTTTCCGGTGAACCTGTTCCCGCTGGACCTGCGCGCGCGCAAACACGTGTTCCTTGCGGGCGGCATCGGCATTACCCCCTTCATGGCGATGATCCGGCAACTGGAACGCTCGAACGGCCGGTGGGAGTTGCACTACGCGGCGCGGTCTGCGGATATGGCGAGCTATGGCGACATGCTGGCCGATCATCATCCCAGCAAGGACCATATTTACTATGACGATTAGAACCAGGCCATCGACCTTGGCACCTTGCTGGACGGTCAGCTATTGGGAACGCATGTCTGTGTCTGCGGACCCAAAGGCATGATCGACTGGGTTCTTAACACCGCATCCGAACAGGGCTGGCCCGAAGACAACGTGCATTCCGAGGAATTCCTGGCCCCGCAGCCCGGCAAACCCTTTGAGGTGCGCCTGTGCAAATCGGACATCACCATTCAGGTGGGCGAGCACGAAAGCCTGCTGGAGGCGATTGAACGCTGTGGGATCGAAGCCCCCTTCCTCTGCCGGGGTGGCGCCTGCGGGCAGTGCGAAACCGATGTGGTCGAAGCCGACGGGGAATTCATCCAGCGCGATCACTGGCTAGAAGACGATCAGCATGCCAGCAGCAAAAAGATCATGCCCTGCGTCAGCCGCTTTGTCGGCAAGACTCTTGTTCTGGACCGGTAAGGAGCCTGGGAAATGACGATACAGTTCAACAAGGAGACCTTCCGCGACGATTATTCGTTCCACAATTCAGACTGGGCGATCAAACGGTTCCCCTTCCCGTTCCACGAAGACAGCTACATGTATTCGGTGAACATGGAGCAGCACCGAGGCGGGCCAAAAGGGTCGATCTATGAAAAACGCTTTGACGTTGACGAACACTATGTGTCCGAGATGGAAGACCGCGCCATCGTGCTGGCCGAAGATCCGCTGCGGTGCCAGTCGCTGCCACATATGACGCTGGCAGGCTGGAACCTGCTTGAGCTCGTTATGGTATCAAAATCCGAGGATTACCCGGACCTGTTCGAGCTGCACCGCGATGGCGACCGCTGGCGCTGGATCAACAAGCCGATGGGGATCGACGATACATTTACGTTCCTTGACGAAACCACCCTGCCCTACGGGCCGATGGAATACATCACCCGCCAGACACAGGGCGATTTCGCCGTGCTCGACCAGCGCGACAACAATCTGTGGATGGATGCGGGCATGGTCACGACCCAGGCCGACTGGTCGCTGGATTTCGACATCGGGATGAACTTTTTCGAATGGCACGCGCCCGCGCCGCTGGCGCAGGAGATGGGTATCTTCAGACGCGCCCTGAAATTCCTGATGAACATTCATCAGGGTGCCCCCGCGCGGCGTCTGAACTGGACGATGACGGTTAATCCGCTGCTCGACACCAGCCCCGAGAACTACCACAAATGGGGCATTCAGAAGACCACGCTGACCCCTGAGAATCTCGGCTCCAAGCAGCATCTGTGGGTCGAGTTGCAAACTTTCTTCCGCCTGCCCCGGTCGAATGCGTTGGTGTTTCCGATCCGCTGCTACCTGATCGCGTTTCAGGATTTGGTCACGGTGCCGAAATGGGGCCGCCTCCTGCACCGGGTCGTGCGCGACTTGCCGGTCGAGCTGGCCACGTACAAAGGCTTCATCGACAACTTTCCGCTGATGTTGGATTACCTCAGCAAATTCGACGACGGCTTGCCGACTTCAGCCGGTGTTTGGCCGAATCTGGAAACCGAGCCGCCGCTGCAAAAGTAACATTAGCCCCCCGGAACGTTTCGGGGGGTTACGATTTTTGCGGGTAGCTGATGACTGACAGATAACGCGCCGGAAGCTTGACCAGCCGTTCCGGCCCATGTGGCGCGTCGGCGTCAAAGAACAGTGTGTCGCCGGGTTTCAGGGAATACTGTTGGTTCCCATGGCGATAGTCGACTTCACCTTCCAGCATATAGATCATCTCGACCCCGTCATGTTGAAAGGTCATGAAGATGTCAGCCTCGGAATTCAGCTTGATCAGATAGGGCTCCACCATGACCCCGCTGGAGTTCGACCCGATATGTCCCAGCAAGTTATACTGATGTCCTGCCCGCGTTCCTTCGCGTTCGATTTCTACGCCTTCACCCGCTTTTGTGAATACGGCTTCCCGACGCTCTTCGTAACCACGAAAAAAGGCGGTCAGGGGAACTGACAATGCGTTGGCCAGCGTTTGCAGCGTGGTCAGGGAAGGCGAGGTATTGCCGTTTTCAATCTTTGACAGCATCCCGATCGACAGGTCCGTCATCCGGGACAGCTCGGCCACGGTGATATTCTGTTGTTTTCGGTGGGCCCGCACCTCGCGACCGATGGCCACTTCCAGAACCTTCTCGCGTATTTCCGGAACGCGGTGGGGGTTTTGTGTCAGCTTTGCCACCGTATCCGTGTCCTGCTGTTGCATCGTTTCTTTAACTTCATGGCATTTACACGGAATAACGGCAAGTGATCAAACCGGTTCGATCAGCCTAAACAATGCTTCACCCAAAGGCAAAAATTTTTCTTGTGGTGCAGGAAAAGCAGTCTCCAAGCTGAAACGACAACACGCACCCCAACGCTTCAGATAAAATACATTGAAAGCGGTTTGTGAGGCGAACTCCACCAAACTTGTGATGGTTGCAAACCAAATCAAGTAAATCGGTGGCGATCTGTTTGTTTCTTCAGCGCCTTGGTCCTTTCAACCATCCGCCCTGTGCCCGGACCAGTTGGACCACCTGTTCCGGCTGTCCAGTTCAAACCAAATCAGGACGAATGCCTCCTGCGACGACCGCCGCGTTTCAACCAATTCTTCGCCCAGAAAGGCGATTTCTTCAACCGACAGATGCCGCACAAGCAAGAGTTCTTGAAAATGTTACCGAGATAGCCATGCAAGTTGCACCCCTGCGAACAAGTCTTTGTGTTTGGATTGATCCACGTTCAGCCTCCTCCCTTCAGGACTTTCAGGTCCAGTTCGGCTTTTGCGATGTTTTCGCTGAGCGAGAACAGGCGTGCGACGCCCGTTTGTGTCATCTCGCTGGACTTGATTTTGATCGGGTGTTGCAGGTTGGCTTTGAGGTTTTCGATCTGCCGCTGGAATGCCTCGGCATAAATCGGGGACTGCGCCAATGAGCCGGCCAGCAGCACCAGTCCGGGTTGCAGCACGGTCAGGCTGAGGGAAAAGCAACTTGCAGCCCGGGCGCCAAAGATCTCCGGCGCGGCCATGCAGTCCGCATCCTCGTCATTGGCCTGCGAGACGACATCCAGGATTTTCCGGGCTTTTTCCCGGTTCGTCAGCTCGTTGAAGACAGCCAGTGTCAGCACCTGGCGCAACAGGGCCAGGCCGCCGCTTGTCATCACATCCGACGATGCGGCCAATATCCTGTCGACACTCGAGACTGGGTAGGCAAACCTTCAAGCGCAGTTTCGGCCCCGCCCCGAACAGGCGGGTTCACACCTTTATGGCCTGTAATTCTTCGAGGAGGTCCAGCAACTGATCCAGTTTTTCCCGGCCCATCTGCGCTTCGATATTGTTGGAGATG
>NZ_JBQFOY010000030.1:0-30524 GCF_056533985.1 Ruegeria sp. E8 | reverse complement strand
AAGTGATTTCAAGCATCAGAGTTTTTCGAGTTCTTGCATTTTTGACTTTCCAAAATTGCAAAGCCCTGCCGGAAATGTCTGCTTTGCGCTGAGACCTGCCGATCAAAAAAGCAACATAACTTTAACTTTGCTTGGTAGGTCTGGGCTCAGAGTCACCTAGTGCACACGCAGAGATGGCGTGCCAAACAGTCTTTGGACTGCGGGCATTCTGCCGCCTCGTAGAATCGCCCTGTCAGCACGGTGCTGATGACTGGGCGTGGCGGGGGGATCGGAGGGCATATCATGCCAAGAGTCCAACTACCCGCCGTAGTCCCAAAACGAAGAGCGTGAAACAAGGGGCGTATCATCGGCCAGAAGCGCCCACTCTTGCCAAAACAGGTCTGGGCGATCCGCGCACGTCTGGAACTTGCGGGCTACGATGAGCCAGAAACCCTCTCTTATCAAATCGACATAAACTGTCCCATTGGTGCTGACGTCAGACAAGCAGCGTACTAAATGTGGACTGGCTGTTCGGGGATCGTGGCTATGATGCCGACTGGTTCCGAGACGCGTTGAAAGACAATGGATACGCGCCTGCATCCCGGGTCGAAAGCAACGCAAGACAACCGTAAAGTACGACAAGCGACGCAACCGAATAGAGATTATGTATGGCAGGTTAAAGGACTGAAGAAGCGTGGCGAAACGTTGTGATCGCTGCCCCAAGGTCTTCTTCTCCGCAATCGCCCTCACAGCAATCGTCATCTACTGGTTATGAACCCTGACCTACTTTTAGCCCGCTGATTTATGCGACGCTGACCGGCCACTTTACAAAGCGCAGATGATCTTATCTCGACATCAAATTTGCATTGCCAAATTCAATTGCTAAGGCAAATAGAAAGTTGTTGCCCTTTTGGTCGCTCCACTGCCTCCTATGGTTCCTTCTTTGGTACCCAGCGACGACTTACGTTGCTTTAAGTCGCTTAAAACAGCGTCAGAAGATTTGGAGTTAACGAAGCTATTAAGCGGCATTTCTGTATTTAACTTACCTGTCTGAAACCGCCCGTGACCAAGGCTCTTAAAAAAGCCTGACAATCCTGAGACAAACTGGTCTATGCGAAAGTATTTACTTGTACCTATTCCCTTGTTTGCATCTTCTGATTTGACTTTTTCCACTGAAACTGGCTCCTGTGTCAGACCGCCTTACCGATAGTAACACGATTTCGTCGTCCAAGTGCTTAATAAAGTACTCCATTCGGCAACTCGTTAGTCAGTAATCTCGGTGATTAACCGTGTCTCAAGCAACTGACCATTCCGGTACAGGACCGGGTAGGCGATCGAAGCGATGTGGCTGTTGAACTCCCGGAATGCCCGTAAAGTCTCCAGATGAATGTCGCTGGTCTCGAAGCTTTCCGTTGTGCCGTGCTGCAGTCGGCGCAAGTGCCGCTTGCGGCTATCTCGTTCCACGCGTTTGATCTCGGTTTTTTCAAGGCTGAGAAGCCGGGCGCTTTCCAGATCGTCCGAAATCAGAACATTCGATGCCAGTTTCATATTGGCCAGAATTCCCTCATGCATCCGAACCAGTTCCGACCAGCCTTCCTGTGAAAAACTTGATCCCTTTGCGCGCATTTCGCCGGCCAAAACTGTCAGGCGTTTGGCGACAACATCCCCTGCCGTTTCAAGCCGGATCGCAAACTCCATTAAATCGCGCGCGGTTTTTGCATCCCGTTTTTCATATAGCTCTGAGGGCATCGCAGCGACAAAGGCTCGAATATCGGAAAGGCATCTGTTTACGTCCTCGTCAATAGCCTGTACCGAGCGGATCTGTTCCTTGTCTCCGCTGCGGTACAGTTCCAGGACAGGACGGAACATGGTTTCGAGAAAGTCACTCATCCGCAGAAGCTCACGCTTGAGGCACGGCATGGCCTGGCTCGGATTAGCCACATTTTCCATGTCCAGTGCGCTGGTCGGGCGCGCAGGTCGGGATTCCTTTTCTTTCTTCTGGTCGGGCAAGAGCCTTTCGAACAAGCCCGCCTCGCGTCCGCAAAACGGAAGAGCCAGAACCAGAAGCGACAGGTTAAATACAAGATGTACGTTAACCAGCATCTGGCCCCCTTGCGGGTCGCCCAACAGCCCGGTCCGCAAGGCGAAGTTAGCCGCAAACAATGTCACTAATGCCCAACTGCCCCGTAGCGCCAGATTGGCATAGGGTATACGCCGGGCGGTCACGGGCATCCCTCGCGTCAGCCAGACCGGTATGAAGGCTGAGCCGAAATTCGCGCCAAAGACCAATGACATACCGGCGGCAAACGGGATTGCGCCAATCTGCACAAGCGTCACGCACATAAGGATGGCTGCGACTGAAGAATGCATGACAAAGGCCAGCGCACCTCCGACAAGGAAGGCGGTAATATAGTCGCGAGCCAAATAGTCGGCTACGGCGGGTAGAAATGCGCTGTCGCGAATGGGGTCCATCGCTTCGCGCAGGAACTTGAGCGAGATCAGGATAAAGGCAACACCCATCAGGATACGCCCCAACTGTCGGGCTTTTTTAGCCTCGGTCTTGACGAACAGATAGCCGCCAACGGCCAGCAGCAACGGAACAAGCCAGTCCAGTTTGAACGAAAGAATTTGAATGATCAGTGCCGAACCCAGATCGCCACCCAGCACAATGGCCAGCCCAGCCGGGAAGCTCAGCAATCCGCTGGCAGCAAAACCCGAGCTTAACAGTGCTACCGCCGCCGAGCTTTGCAGCACCATCGCCATCACCACGCCCACCAGTGAAGCTTGCACGTAACTGCGTTGTTGCGTCATCACTCGCTGGAACGACGCGCCGTAGCTGCGTTCTATCCCGGTACGCACCATGCGGACCGCGTACAGCAGCAGCATGGTGGCGCCGGCCAGGCTGATCAGGAAGGTGACAATCGCCATACTTCACTCCGACTTCAATATAGGCTCAGTTCACCGCAGCTCTTGTGCGATAATCTGCAAGTAGCTTTTACTTTTTTGACCACGGCGTTAGAGACATCGGTTTCAATCAACTTCGCGATGAGCGTCCGCGCCGTGTCATCCGCGTCAGGGTTTGATCGGTTTGGACGGTGCTCCCCCGCGCTAGGGTTTTGCACGGCGTATGCGGACCGACCGGTTAAACCTCGTCTTCAATCTCAGCAACCACGACATCGATTGCCCGGTCTAGTTCCACTTTCGAAATAGTCAGCGGCGGCGACAGGGTCAGAACGCACCCCTGGCTGATCTTGAAGCTCAGCCCCGCTTCGAGACAGGCATAATAGATCCGTTCCGCGCGGGTATTTCCCGGTGTCTTGGTAACACGGTCTTCGACTATCTCGATCCCGAACATAAGGCCACGCCCCCGGATATCGCCAACGATGGGAACGTTTTGCAATGCATCCATCAGGCGGCTTATCGCGTGTTCCCCCAATTCCGACGCGCACTGGACTAATTCCTCTTCCTCGATAATCTGCAGCGTGGTTAATGCGGCGCGCGCGGTGACAGGGTTCTTTTCGTGCGTGTAGTGCCCGATGGCAAAATCGCCGCAAACATCCAGATTCTTGCGGGCGATGCAGGCGGCGATGGGGAGGATACCTCCGCCCAGTGATTTGCCGATGGTGACAATGTCGGGAACGATCTCGTCATGTTGGAACGAGAACATCTGCCCGGTCTTGCCCAAGCCGGTCGGAATCTCGTCCAGGATCAGCAATGCACCATGACGGTCGCAGATTTCGCGCACCCGCTTCCAGAAACCTGGCGGCGGCACGATGGGCACAGCACGCATCGCCTCGGCCACCACGGCACAGATGTCGCCTTCGCGTTCTAGCACATAGTCGATCATGTTGGCACAGGCTTCGGCGCTGGCCTCAATCGTTGTGTGCCCATAAGGGCAGCGGGTGGGGTGGAATGGGGCTACATGCTCGGTTCCCGGCAAAAGCGGCCCGGCAATATGGCTGCGGAACGTGGCCTCGCCGCCAACACTCGCCGCGCCAAAGCCCGCACCGTGAAAGGCGTCCCAGAAGCTGAGCGTCTTGAAGCGGCCCGTTGCAGCACGGGCGATTTTCAAGGCCACTTCGTTGGCGTCTGAACCGCCGGTGGTGAACAGCACCTTGCCCAGATCATCGGGGGTGATAGCGACCAGTTTTTCGGCCAATTCCACCGCCGGGTCATTGGTAAAGCGACGTGGGGCAAAAGGCAGGTCGTCCAGTTGATCCTTGATCGCCTGCACTAACCGAGGATGGCCATAGCCGATGTGATGCACCGAGTTGCCATGGAAATCCATGTAGCGGCGGCCATCCATGTCCTCAATCCAGATCCCTTCTGCTTTGGCAATCGTGCTGACGCAGGGGCTGGACAAGGATTGATGCAGGAACACATCCGCGTCGCGTTTTAGCAGTGGCGACGATTTGGGTCCGATAGACTTCTTCAGCCAAGAACTGCGGGCTTCCGAAGTATTCGATTCCCCTTCAGTATGAACAATCTGTGGCATATCCGTTCCTCGCTGTCGCTTCGTAAAAGATGCGGACCCCGAAAGGTCCGCCAGTAGGGGAGGAATTTTGAAGCCCCGCCCGCCAACGGGAAGGGCAGGAATATCAGCCGGGCCAGGGCAGCGAATAGGTTTTGACGTTGGTAAAGAACTTCATGGCTTCGATAACGCCTTCTTTGACGCCGTTGCCGCTGTCCTTGATGCCGCCAAAGGGCGACATTTCGATCCGGTAACCCGGTTGTTCCCAAATGTTGCAGGTGCCGACGTCCAACCCGTTGATATAGGAAATCGCGCGGTTCAGATCGTTGGTGCAGACGCCCGAAGACAGACCAAACTCGGTCGAGTTTGAAATCGCCATCACCTCTTCATCATTGTCGGGCACACGCACAATGGGGACGATCGGGCCAAAGGTTTCCTCCATGACCAATTCACTGTCATGAGGTACCTTGTCGACCACGATGGGTGGCAGCAGCGCGCCCTGACGACCGGGGTGATAGAGGATTTCGGCGCCCTCTTTCTCTGCCTGATAAACGCGGTTTTCAAAGATCTCTGCTGCCTTGTCATGGATCACGCAACCCAGTTCAGTATCGGGATCCTGAGGATCGCCGAATTTGATCTTTTTGGCTTTCTCCAGAACCAGCGGCACAAACTTGTCCGCCACACCTTCCTGCACCAAAATGCGTTTGACCGCCGTACAGCGCTGGCCGGAATTGCCAGTCGCGCCTGCAACTGCAATCATGGCCGCCTTGTCCAGGTCCGCGTCGCTGAGATCATTCAGAATAATGAGGGGATCGTTGCCGCCGAGTTCCAGCGCCTGACGTTTGTAGACACCCTTTTCGGCGATCATCTTGCCGACCGGTACACCGCCGGTGAAGGTGATGATATCGATATGATCGTTGGTGATCATTTCATCCCCGATGTCCGCGGGCCAGCCCGTGACGACCTGGAACATCTCCGGTGGCAGCCCCGCTTCATAGAGAATGTCAGCTAAAGTCAGCGCTGTAAGCGGGGTCAGTTCCGTCGGTTTACAGACCATGCAGTTATTGGTCGCAATAGATGGAGCAATTTTGTGGCTGACCATGTTCAGCGGATGGTTGAACGGCGTGATTGCACTGATCGCGTTTACGGGTTCTCGCATCGTGAAAATCTTGCGGGCTTTGCCGTTGTGGGTCAGATCGCACGAAAATATCTCGCCGTCGTCTTTCAGCGCTTCGGCGGCGGCGAACTGATAGACGTCCTGCGCGCGCTTGGTTTCATAGATTGCGTGCTGATGGCAGATGCCAAGTTCCAGCGTCAGCCATTTGGCCAGATACTCACGCTTTTCTCCGATCAGTTCTCCCGCGCGCTGCAGGATCTGGCTGCGTTCATACCGGGTAAGTTTCGGCTTGTAGTTCGCCGCAATCTCGAAGGCCTTGCGTGCATGTTCAGCGGTTCCGGCCGGGACATGACCCACCACCTCGTTGGTATAGGGATAGAGCACCGGAACGGTTTCGTCAGTGAAGACAACTTCACCACCGATCCGCATCCCTTCGTTTCGTATTTCGATGTTCGACATTGTTTGATCTTTCATGACTTACTGTGCCGCCGCTGTGGTTGCGTAAAAAAAGGCGTCGAAGTTGCGTAAAACCGGCTGGTTCGGCAGGTCGATGACACGGTTCACGATGAACGGAACCTCTTGTTCGGTCAAACCGCCATGGCTGCGCAGCGGTTCTTTCAGGGCCGCCAGATCATGGCGGTGCTCGGATGTGCCAATGCAGATGTTCTCACCAGAAACCATCACGATGTCGCCAATCCGGTCGCCCGGCAGTTCGAATTGCTCAATGGCCTCGGCCTTGGTCAGCACATGGGTTATACCTTCGGTTGCCCTGAGTTTGACAATGATATCATCTTGATCTGCGCCTTCGGGCAGATAGGCTGTTGCGAACGAGCCCAACGCACCGTGATGCACCACGTACGGATCGGTAATCGGCAGGATGACGCGCGCCGCGTCCTTACCAAGCCATTCGTCCATCAGATCCTGTGCATAGATAACGGCAGGCGACCCATCAGCCAGATGCTTCGGCTTCATGCCATGATCGGCCGTCACAACGATGGCAGCACCCAGCTCGTCAAGTTCGCCCAAATAGCGGTCGAACATGGCGTAGAAATCAAGTGCTCCTTGCTGTTCAGGCGCAAACTTGTGCTGAATATAGTCGGTGGTGGACAGATACATAACGTCGGGCTTGAACTCTTTCAGCAGCTTGACGCCAGCGGCGAATACAAACTCTGACAATTCGGCTGAATAGACCTCAGGGACGTCCATGCCCAGCCATTTGCTTGCATTGTCGATCCCGTGTTCGGCTAAAGTCGTCTCGCCTGAGCGTTCCGAAGAAAAGGCAACGGCTCGACCTTCGTCAAATTTTAACCCAGCACTGAGCAAGGCGCGCAGCTTGTCCTTGGCGGTAACCATGGCGACGCGGAAACCAGCATCGTAGAATTGCGAGAAAATGGTCGGCGCGCGCAGAAATCGCACGTCGTTCATCATGACCTCTTCGCCGCTGTCAGGGTCGATCAAATAGTTGCCGCAGATACCATGCACTATAGGCGGCCGGCCGGTGGCGATCGACAGGTTGTTGGGGTTGGTGAAGGAGGGGATCACAGAATGGGCCAACCGGTCGGTACCGGTCTCGCGCATCCGCTTAAGGTTGGGCATCAGACCCTTGGCTATTGCGACTTCCAGGTATTCCGGCTCGCACCCATCAAGGCAGATGGCGATTGCGGGCACTTTCGGGGTCGGATAGACACGTTCGTTTGCTTCAACAGGTGTTTGGATGGTCATCTTATTATGTTCCTTGATAGTTAAGCTGCCAGTTTGGCGCGTTCTTCCAATGCCCGGAGGGGGGGTGCAGCGCTTGTGACACCCATCTCCTCCAATGATTCTTTTGCTGCGTTTACAACTTTGCGCATGACGTGTTCGTCCATTTGACCGATACATCCGACGCGAAAACTGTCGACCACCGTCAGCTTGCCTGGGTAGATGATGAAACCCTTGGACTTCATCAGAATGTAGAACTGATCGAATACGAAATTCTCGTCCGCCGGGCAGAAAAAGGTAACGATAATTGGGCTGAGCCAGCGATTATCCAGCAGTGTTTCAAAGCCCAGTTCGCGCATGCCGGTGACCATGACATCACGGTTGCGGGTATAGCGCTCGCCGCGGCCCGAAACGCCCCCTTCGGCAGCGTGCGCCCTGAGTGCCTGGATGAACGCCGCCACCACATGGGTCGGTGGGGTGAACCGCCACTGACCGGTCCTGTTCATATGCGCCCATTGCGCATGCACATCCAGCGACAAGGAATGGCTGTTGCCCTCAGCCGCCTCAAGTTCGGACTTGCGGGCGACGATGAAGCCAAATCCTGGCACACCTTCGATACATTTGTTGGCCGAGGACACCATTGCCTCGTACCTGACCTCGCTTGGTTTTAACTCGATCGCACCGAAAGCTGACATCGAGTCAATCAGAAGCTTGCGCCCGGCGGCATAGGTCGCCTCGGAAATCTCTTCGACGGGGTTCAGAATGCCCGAAGAGGTTTCGCAATGGATCGCTACTACATGGGTGATCGCAGGATCTTTAGCCAGAATCTCTGCCACTTCGCTGCCCCGGGGGGGGAGGTAATCACCCTTGTCCAGTACCACATGTTCGCGACCTAGATACGCCAGCGTTTGCGCCGAGCGCTGGCCATACGCTCCGTTCGCCAGCACCAGCGCCTTGCCATCGCGCGGAATGAATGATGCAAGCATCGCTTCGACCGAAAACGAACCACTGCCCTGCATCGGGACGCAATCAAAATCATCGGCGCCCTCGCCCAAGAGCGCCAGCAGGCTTGTCCGCACCTCTTGCGTCATGGCACGGAAGTCATCATCCCAACTGCCCCAATCCTTTAGCATAGCTTCTTTCACCGCATAGGATGTCGTTAAAGGACCGGGTGTCAGAAGGTAAGGTTCACCGAGGCGCGGTTGTTCGATTTTGGGATTGGAAGGCGTCATAACCAGGCTCCAGAAAGGTATTTTCAAGAACACAATTGCAGCAAATGTTGCTATATGTGAAATTGCAAATATCAATCTAATTATAAGCACAGCCTATGATCTAAATTCGGAGTACTGCTATGCGTCACAGCCAGCTCAAAGCCTTTCATTTTGTAGCCAAGCATGGGGGGTTTTCGCGTGCCGCAGAGGCTCTTTTTCTGACGCAGCCGGCAATTTCTGAACAGGTGCGAAAACTGGAACAGGATCATGATCTGTTGTTGTTCCAACGCGAGCGCAAACGTGTGACTTTGACACCCGACGGTGAGCAGCTTTACCGATATACGAAGCAATACTTCGAGATCGAAGGTCAGATTGAGGATTACCTATCCGAGACCAAGGCGGTGGTCGATGGAGAGTTGCGCATCATCGCGGACTCCGCGCACCACATGACGGCCTTTCTGGGCCCCTTTCAAAAGAAAAATCCGAATGTCACAATCACCGTACGCTCGGGGAATAGCGAAGAGATTCTGGAAGAGCTCAGGGCTTATAACGCGGAAATTGGCGTAGTGGGCAGCCTGTCTCCCGGCAAGGATATGGATGTCTTAAGTCTTGGTTCCACCGAAATCGTGGCCTTTGCCGCACAGGGTGTACTTTTGGCGTCGAAGCCGACACTGTCTCTGGAAGAGCTGTCAAATCTACCATTAATATTCCGTGAAACGGGATCGAAAACGCGCCAGAAACTTGAAGACGAGGCCAAAAAACACGGGATAACGTTGAAACCCGCGATTGTTGCTGAGGGGCGCGAAGCGATACGAGAACTTGTGGCCTCGGGCGCAGGTATCGGTTTCGTCTCGCAGGCGGAATATGGTCATGATAACCGTCTCCGGCAAATCAAACTTAAAGGCATCAACCTGCAGATGGGCGAGAGCATTATTTCGCTGTCTCAGAGGCGCGAAGTGAAGATTATCCGCGCCTTCACAGAGTTTGCGCAACGTACTATGGTAGAAAACCCCGCCAAAGATTAATTGGCGGGATTTGGTATCAGCAGGAATGGTCGTCAGCGACTGCGCCAAGCCTGCGTGCGTTTTAATATGCCTTTAGACGCAATCAGGTGAATGATCCGGGCCGCAGCATTGGTGTAAAAGATCATCATGCCCATCGCCGCAGCAGGTGCAATATCCCCGGCATCATCCATGTTCAGCACTGCGATAGACGCGAGTGTCGTTTTGGGCGAGTAGAGGAACACGACCGCTGACACAGTTGTCATTGCATTGACGAACAGATAAATGGATATGTCCAAAACTGCTGGCAGACAGACTGGAACCGTAACACGCGCAAACAGTTTCATCGTCGGCTGTTTGAGAGAGGCCGAAACGGATTCGAACTCGCGGTCCATTTGTTTCAGCGCGGTCACCGCCGTCAGGTGCGATACAGTGTAAAAGTGCGTCACTGTACAGATCACCAGTATTGCCATGGTGCCGTAGATGCCGTTCAAGGGGTTTGAAGGGTTGTTGAAGAAGAAGATGTAAGACAGCCCCAGCACCATGCCCGGTATTGCCATCGGCAACATAGCGAACATCTGAAATATTGACCGTCCCGTGCGGAACCCTTGCGATTTTTCAACCAGATAGGCACCGAAGAACACAACGGTGGTGCCAATCACTGCGGTCAGCAAGGCCAACCGGATCGAGTTGAAATACGATCCCCATCCACCGCCATCCATCTTGTCGAACTGATAGTTCCGCAGGCTCAGGCTCAGGTCATAGGGCCAGAACTTGATCAGCGCCGCAAATTGGCAAACCGCTAAAAGGCCGACGATGAACAGGCCGATCAAGCTGCAATAAATCAGGAACAGCCGGTCCGCTTTTGGGTTTGGGGTTGCCTGGTACGGCACCGACCGAGCGGACAGCAGCGCAACCTGTTTGGACTGAACCATACGGTCAATGGCAAAGGCCAGGATTGCCGGGATCACCAGAACCACTGACACAACCGCGCCCATCTCAAAGTTCTGCTGGCCGATCACTTGTTTGTAGATATCCACCGCAAGCACGTTGAATTGTCCACCGATGACTTTAGGCAACCCAAAATCGGTAATCACCAGGTTGAACACCACAAAGGCGGCTGAAATCAGGCCATAGCGGGCCCCAGGAACGGTCACCGTCCAGAATGTGCGCCATGGAGTTGACCGCAGGCTTGCCGCAGCCTCGTACAGCCGCGCATCCGAGATTGCGAGCGCCGTTGAAATAATCAGGAAAGCGTGCGGGAAGGTGAAAAACACTGATCCGATCACAATGCCGATCGGGCCATAAATACTTGCACCAAACAACAGTTCCTTGATCATACCCTGATTGCCGAACAGGTACACCAAAGCGATACCTGGCAAGAGCGAGGGGACAAGGATCGGTGCCATCGCGATCAGGCGAAAGACACCTTTGAACCGCATACAGCTGCGATTGAGCGCATAGGCGAACCAAAAGGCCAGCGTTACTGTAACGATGGTACTGACAACGGATATCCAAAGCGAGTTCTTGATCGAATTGAACAGCGCAGGTGTCGAGAAGTAGTTTACAAAGTTGTCCAGGCCCCGTGATTGAACGGGCCGCAACTGAACCCGGCGGAAGGTGTTGGAATCAAGCTCGATCCAGTCGGTACTGTCCTGCAGAGTTGATCCGACCAGAAAGCGCCCGGTGTCGCTTGTGTTGCGGATCTGGTACATGACCGGGCTGCGGAAGCTGAAATCCGGGAACAAACCTGTCACAGGCAAGCGCCCGTCCGAGCCTGTCACAAGATCGGTATCGGTGAATACTTCGGTCTGCCGGTTCAGCGCATCTCCAGACAGGATCGACCCGTCATAAACGCCCGCGTCGTCGCTGACCTGAAACTCGTATTGTGACAGTTCCACCCGATAAGTGGAAAACGACTTGGAAAGCATTGTGTAAAGCGGCAGCGCCAGAGTCACGATCAGGTAGAGCACGATGACCATCATGCTGCCACGCATCAGTAAATCATCACGGCTGAGCTTGGCCTTGATATCCGGTCCGGGGGGCAGAGTGCCAGTATTTGAGGAAATCGTGCTCATGCCTCGGTCTCCGGAACATCAAACGCCATCAGACGGTTTTCGGGAAGCTCAATCACCATGGTCCGGCCTTCTTCAAGTTCCAGGCGACGCACGGCATTGATCGAGAAGTCAGCAATCAGTTCTGATGACCCAAACCGCTCGTTGCTTAGACGGCAGCGCCAGAACGAGCCCAGAAACTCCATCTCATCAAGTGTCACTTCGATGCAGTTGCGGTTTCCGCCGGTATCCAGATACCCAGCTTCATGGGGAATGACGTCTTCCGGCCTGATTGCTGCAACAACCGGTGTTCCATCGTTGAACTGATGACCCAGGCAGGCAAAGGTTTTTTCACCCACGCTCAACCGCCCGCCCTTTGTAACCTGAGACTTAATCTGGTTCATTTCGCCAATAAAATCGGCCACAAACAGGTTAGCCGGTTCCCGATAGATTTCTGTAGGTGAACCCACCTGCTCAATAACTCCGTGATTCATGACCACAATACGATCAGCCATGGCCAGCGCCTCTTCCTGATCATGGGTCACCATCACGGTGGTCACGCCCAGCTTACGCTGCAATTCCTTAATTTCGTGCCGCAAATGGACACGTACCTTGGCATCCAGAGCTGACAGAGGTTCGTCCAGCAGCAACAGGCCGGGCTTGGACGCGATGGCGCGTGCCAGTGCAATCCTTTGCTGTTGCCCACCCGACAACTGCGCCGGGTATTTCTTACCCTGATCGGGAAGGCCGACCAGATGCAGCAACTCGTTCACGCGGACTGCAATTTCAGATTTGCTGCGGCCCGAGTTTTCCAGACCAAAAGCGATGTTCTTCTCAATCGTGAGGTTGGGAAACAGTGCATAGGATTGAAACACAATCCCGAAATCTCGCTCGGACGGGGGTAGGTTGGACACGTCCATACCGTCCTGCATGACTGTACCCTTGGTTTGCAGGTCCAAACCTGCAATGGCACGCAGAAGAGTTGTTTTTCCACAGCCTGACGGGCCCAGAAAGCAGACAAACTCGCCTTCGTTGATTTCCAGCGAAATATCCTTGAGTGCAAGAAAGCTGCCAAAGGCTTTCCACAGGTTTTGGATACTGAGATACAGTTCACCGGGTGGCGTTTTCTGAAGCACGGGAGAAGTCCTCATATCTGCACCTCGGGCACGGCCGTACCTGGCCGGTCTGAACCGGGTGAGTAGGTTGTATTGTTGGGAACAAGAGTGTGGTGCGCAGGAGAGGCATGATCGCCCCTCCTGCGAATGGGATTACTTCGCTTCCGACTTTCCGTCATAGCGAGACTGCCATTCCTTCAGGATTGCCGCGCGATTGTTGGCGGCAAACTCAAAATCATTGTCAATCATGGCATCCAAAAGGCCCTCTGGGAAGTGCTCGACCGGCTTTGCGACGCCGGGATAGGCCACAACCGCATAACCGCTGTTGTACATCTCATTGGCTTCCTTGGTGACCGTGAAATCAACCAGTTTCTGAGCAGCTTCCAGATTCCCTGTGCCGGCAACAATTGCGGTTGCTTCCATGTCCCAGCCGACGCCCTCGGACGGCACGATGATCTCAAGCGGTGCGCCGTCCGCTTTAGATTTGGCACCGCGGAAAGCAAACGAGATACCGATCGGGATTTCGCCCGCAGCCGCCAGTTTGCAAGGTTTTGAGCCTGAATGGGTATAACGCGCGATGTTTTCGTGCAGCGCATCCATGTATTCCCAGCCGCCGTCTTCACCAAACATCTGCAGCCAGCTAGAAACATCAAGGAACCCGGTGCCCGATGAGTTTGGGTTCGGCATGATTACCTGATCCTTGTACATTGGATCGGTAAGGTCCTTCCATGACGTTGGCGGCGTCAGCCCAGCCTTTTCGGCCTCGACTGTATTGTAGCAAACCGACGCAACCCAGGCATCCATGCCAACCCAGGCTGGAGGATTGTCGCCGTCAACAAACTTGACATCAAGTTCTTCAACGCCAACCGGTGCGTAGGGTTCCAGCATGCCTTCGGATTTCAGCAGCAGCAGCGACGTGGCCGCCAGCCCCCAGACGACGTCTGCCTGAGGGTTGTCCCGCTCCGCCAGCAATTTGGCGGTAATGATCCCGGTCGAGTCGCGAACCCAGTTAATTTTGATATCAGGGTTGCTTTGGTTAAACGTCTCGGCATATCGGGCCAGATCTTCGGCCTCGACGGCGGTATAAACGGTCAGTTCTGTCTCTGATGCCGCTGCCGTTGCGGTCAGTGTGCCGATGGCGAGAGCGGTTAAAAGTGCTGTTGTGTGTCTCATTGTCATCCTCTGCTGGTGATTTATTAGACAGGTTCGCCATTCTCGTGCGGCGTTCTCAATCAGATTAGTACCGACAGTTTGACAGATAAATTCTTCAAGAAAAATCGATTATACCTTCAAAGTTATAAGTTTGTCCTATGGATAAGAATACCATTCTCCGCAAAGCGTTTACGATAGATTTTGGTTTCGCAGCGGCAGGTCTTCAACGTTTAAAATCGAGGCTTTGCATATACTTAGTAAGACCCGGTCTTAACGCCTCCAGGGCGCACAATCGTTTGAGCAAAGGTGGGATCGGCATTTTTCATGCGGTGTTCCAGCATCTTGCGGGTCAGGTGAAGCAGCGTTGGTGTGATTTCAGTTTGCGTTGCGATAGACTCTGCTTCCCCACACTCGTCCATGTCAAAGAGTACTTGCGGCAGCCTTGCGCCAAACTCGACCAAGCGGTGATCTTTTGTGCGCAAAATACCCAGATTTGCCTGCCGCGAGGTCAGACCTAACTCAACCATCCATGGAGTCGGCTTTACCGGATTGCCAAAATCGAACTCGGAAAAGCTGTAATCCGCCCCTTCCGTTTCCGTATCGTCCAAAATGCCAAGCAAACTTCGCCCGTTCATCGAAGAGAGGGGACTCGAACCGACTCTTTCGAGAATGGTGACGGGTATATCGATGGACTCCGTGAAACCGGAATGCAATCGACCGTGCATATCAGGACGCGCGGGATCGCGCACAATCAGGGGCACATGATAGGCAGCATCATGGAAGGTACCTTTTCCCCACAGCCCGTAGTCGCCCAGCATCTCACCGTGATCTGCGGTGACGATCAGAACGGTGTTGTCCCACTGGCCGGACGTCCTGAGCCAGTCCACCACGCGCCCAATATGATGATCGACTTCCGTTGCCAACGCCAGATAAGTTGCTCGCAGTTGGGCGATGGTTTCCGGATCATTCATCAGATCGGGGAAGCCAACAACCATGCTTGATATCGGTTGCTTATCCTGTGCAGGGGCAAGAAACGGGTGCCAGTGCCGGTCTCCTAAGGGATCGCGGGTTGAACGCGGCGCAGGCATATCCCTTGGGTCATAAAGCGTATTGTAAGGTGCAGGTGCCACAAGCGGAGGGTGAGGCCGGATATAGGTCAGCGTGGCAAACCATCCCGGCTCAGCATCCTGCATTTTGGATAGAAACTGATCCGACAGAAACGCCGTATCGCTCATATCCGCCGGATACAAAGCCGGATCACCGACCTTCGGGCCGTTGGGGCGGTAGGTGTCGGGGTAGGGGGGCAGGTCAATGCCCTGCTGCGACAGATGCGAAAGCCAGGCCCCAACATCTGATTCCATGCGCATTCTCACCGCCTCCTCAAAGCCAGGAAGTAATTCCTCATAGCTTTGAAGCCTTGGGTCATCGGGGGGTAGAACCCTGGGATCGCGGGTCGTGTCGGTATAGCCGAACAAACGTGGATTGTACCCGGCCTGTCGCATCGCATGTGCCAGGTTCGGGGTATCGTGCCGGAGCGGAGTGCCGTTTCGGATCGACCGGTGGTTGAAAGCATATTGCCCGGTGAACAGGGATGCCCGGCTTGGTCCGCAAGGCACTGTGACGGCAAAGTGGTTGGCAAAGCTGACGGCGTTTTCTTGAAGTCGCCGAAGGTTGGGCAATTGCGCTATTCGTCCGAGGCCATCCTGACCCAGAAGATCGAAGCGGAACTGATCGATGACGATCAGCAAGACATTCGGGCGTGTTTCTGTGTTTTCTGTCCGCAAGTTTCCCCCCAATCCCTTCAACTTGCCATCGCCAGAGCCACTATCCCAATCACCACGATGGTCGCAGCCAGAAGCCTGTTGGATTTTGGCCCTTCGCCGAACCACATGACACCAATAATCGAAGCAAAGATGACGGAACTCTCCCTGAGCGCGGACACCATGCCCAACGGCGCGATTGTCTTTGCATAAAGTACTAATCCATAGGCCAGGCCCGAGATGACACCGCCTGCGAGGCCTGCCCAGACATAGCTTCGAGGCAGAGTCACCACGCGCCGCCACCGGGTTGTGAAAATGAAACCGGCCACAAAAATCTCGGCCACAAGCAACGCCGCGATATACCCTAACGTGTTCTCGGACAGCCGGATGCCAATACCGTCGACAAGTGAATAGGACGCAATCATCAGGCCGGTGCCAAAAGCGGCCGCGATGGCGATCCAGTTCGTGTGTTTGCCCAATCCGGCAAAGGACAGGCACCCAATACCCAAGGAGATACAGGTAATGCCGATCCATGCCGCAGGCGGCAGAATTTCACCCGCGAACAGAATTGCACCCATGGCAACCAAAATCGGAGTCATCCCGCGTGAGATTGGATAGACCACCGACAGGTCGCCATGTTTGTAGGCGGTGTTCAAAAACCAATAGTACCCCCAATGGATCAGGGTCGAGCCTATGATAAAGGGAAAGGCCGCCCATACCGGCAAGCCAGTTAATGGCAATACAAACATCGCTGGTATCGCATGGCCGAGCGAGACCAGCCCCAAAACGACGGCTTTGTCCGGCGCGCCTTTAACTACAGCATTCCATAGCGCGTGCAGAAAGGCTGCGGTCAAAACGATGAGAAACGCGTGGATTGTCATACGAACATGATGTCCCGAGGTAATTTGTTGAACACTAGCGGCGCATCAAGTTTCGAACCTAGAGGCGTTCATCCGGGCGCGTTCGCATGCTGGAGTTTGTCCGAACCTTTGTTTGTACTTCTGCGACAGCGTGGCATTGGACCCAAACCCACAGGCCAAGGCAACCTCGTTAAGTGTTAGATTGGTGAACCTGACGATTGCCTGGGCCTTTTCCAACCGCTCCTCCAGGTAGTAGGCTTTTGGGGTAAGTCCTGTTGCTGCTACAAATTTCCTTTCAAGTTGGCGCACCGAAATCCCTACTTCCTCAGCAATGCTCTTAATCTGGAGGGGTTCTTCCAGATTATACCGAAACAGTTCTATAGCCTTGTCAACAACGATGTCGCCGGTAAAGCCATTGTCGACTCGGGCGATGTCGTGTGCGCAAGCGATACACCTGCCGAAATTCGGTCGGTAGCTTAGGAATTTCCGATTTAACCGGGGTTGTTCCCGCGGAGTAAGGGTATCGCTTGTAGTCTTGGACAGCAGGTTGAGCAGAGAGAACCTTGATCCTGCAGACCATATCGCTCCACGGGCGTGGCTATCGTTGGATGCGGGCGAGATATTTGGGAACTGTTCCTCCAACACGCTCAGTACTGGGGCTGTTGCGGCGACCGTCGAACCACTGAGAAGCCCTGTATGCGCCAGCGGGATCAAGGCCGCTTCAACCGCGCCCAGAACCCGACCTGCCCTGAGTTGTGCGCGTGCCACGCGGCCGAGGATATTCTGCAGATCAGGAGTAAGGACTGGTCCGCCGACCAGAAACAGATAGCCGCATCGCGCCGAGTGGTCATTGATGCGGCTGGTGCTCAAGTTTACTCCGCATTCGCTCTGCACGTCAGTGCCTGTCAGCGATAGGACTGAGACTCTGAATTGTATGTCAGCGACCAATTGGTTCGCCGCCTTCAGATAGGCCAGCCCCACCGAAAGCTGGTCCAAGGGCAGGCCGTCCCAGCACAAAAAGCCAATCTCTGTAGCATGACCCGTGTCGGGTTCGATGACCGAACAGTGTTTCATTCCGGGTTACGCCGTCTGAGTTTCATCGGGCCTAGCCGTCCGCTTTGGGCCGTTCGCTTTTTGCGTCATAGGGGGTTCGGATATGCGCCGTTGCAGACAGTCGGCTTCCGGCAAGGTCGATCTCGAACTTACCCTTGGCAATGTAATCCGCCGTCACACGTTCGGGTGCATCCAACTGACACAGGGCAACTGACGCGCCCAACGTGTGACCATAGGCGGCCGAGCGGACCTCACCGATTTCGACGCCGTCATACAGCACAGCCTCGCCGCCCCACAGCTGTGGCGCGTCATCGTCCAGTACCAGCTGTACGATACGGGTTTTCAGGTGATCGGGGTCCGCTTTTGCGGCCAGCAGTGCCTTTTTCCCGATGAAGCCGTCGGTTTTGTCATAGTCCACGGCAAAGTTCAGACCAGCCTGGATCGGTGTAATGTCCGGGGTCAACTCGCGGCTCCAGGCGCGGAAGCCTTTCTCGATCCGCAGACCTTCCAGCGCATAGTAGCCGGCGTCGATCATACCGAACGCGGCCCCTTCGCGCATCAGGTCATCGTAGACGCCTGCCGAAAATTCGACCGGTACGATCAGTTCCCAGCCCAACTCGCCGACATAAGTCATGCGGTTGGCCAGAACGGTGGCATAGCCCAGATCGATCTCCTGAACGGTGGCAAACGGGAAGGCAGCATTCGACAGGTCCGCCTTCGTCAGCTTTTTGAGAACATCACGCGACTTTGGCCCCATCACCGACAGCACCGACCAAGCAGCCGTCACATCCGTCAGGAAAACATGGGCATCTTCGCTGAAATTCTTGCGGATCCAATCCGCGTCGTGAATGGTTTGGGCCGATCCCGTGATCAGCATATACTCCTGCTCTTTCAGTCGCAGAACCGTCAAGTCGGATTCATACCCCCCACGTTCATTCAGCAAGCCTGTGTACACTGTCTGCCCCGCGGGCACGTCAACATTTGCTGCGCAGATTCTGTTCAACTCGCTGCAAGCATCGCGTCCTTGCACCAGAAATTTCGAGAACGAGCTTTGGTCGAATAGCGTTACCGCTTCGCGAGTGGCCTTGTGTTCTTTACCAGCATTGTCATGCCAATTCTGACGACCGAAACTGTATTCGATCTCGGCTTTTTCACCGTCTTCGGCAAAATAGTTTACCCGCTCCCAGCCCATTTTCGACCCGAATACGGCGTTCTTCGCTGCCAGCCGGTCATAGAGGGCCGAGCGGCGGAAGGGGCGAGCCGTGTCCAGTTCCCGGTTGGGCCAGGGCATCGCGTAGTGCAGGCCCAGCGTTTCCTTGACCCGGTCATGCAGCCAAGTCGGGTTGTTGTTGAAATTCGCAAACCGCCGGATATCCACTGCAAACAAGTCCGAGGTCGGAGCCCCTTCGACAATCCACTCAGCCAGCGCCCGCCCGGCGCCTCCAGCGCTGGCGATGCCCATGCTGTTGAAGCCCGCGCCGACAAAGAAATTCTTCAGCTCGGGCGCTTCACCCAAAAGATAATTGTTGTCGGGCGTAAAGCTTTCAGGTCCGTTATAGAATTGACGCACGCCTGTCTCGGCCATGCCGGGCACTCGGATAAGTGCGTTTTCCATGAGAATTTCAAACTGGTCCCAGTCATCCTCCAGAAGCTGGAAGAAGAAGTTGTCTGGTATGCCGTCCATTCCCCAAGGCTTGGCGTCCGGCTCAAAGCCGCCCATTACCAGTCCGCCTGTCTCTTCCTTGAAATAAATATAGCCATCTGGATCGCGCAGAACGGGCAGGTCGGGCTTCACACCTTCGATCTGCTCGGTAACGATATAGTAGTGTTCGGCAGAGTGCAGAGGCACATTGACGCCGCACATCTTGCCCAGTTGACGTGCCCACTGTCCACCGCAGTTCACCACGATCTCGGCATTGATCGTGCCCTGATCGGTGACCACACCGGTGACGGTGCCATCTTTGGTCAGAATGTCAGTAACCTTGATGCCTTCGATCACCTTCGCGCCACCCATGCGCGCGCCTTTGGCCAGAGACTGGGTCAGATCAGTCGGGTTGGCCTTACCGTCACCGGGCATCCACAGCCCGCCTTTGACGTCGTCCACCTGCATCACCGGCCATTTGTCCTGCGCCTCCTGCGGGGTGATGACCTGGACCTCGACCCCCTGCGCCCGCGCGGCAGCTGCGGTGCGCATCAGCATGGTCATACGGTCCTCAGTCCGTGCCACTGTGACCGAGCCGCATTCCATCCAGCCGGTGGCAAGCCCGGTCTCGGCCTCAAGCTGTGAATACAGCTCGGTCGAATAGCGGATCAGGTTGGTCATCGCGGGCTGGCCACGCAGCTGACCGACTAGACCCGCCGCGTGCCATGTGGTGCCGCAGCTCAGCTGCCCTTGTTCCAGAAGAACGACGTCGCGGCGCCCCATCTTCGTCAGGTGATATGCGACCGAGCAGCCAACGATACCGCCCCCCACTATGACATATTGCGCGCTTTGCGGAAGTTGGATGTCGGCCATTGATTTGCTCCGTACAGAAGGATTCGGGTTTGCGCCCACCTTATCTGTACTTTGCAAAACTTGGCAATATTTTTCTATTGTTGGCGTTAAACGCTGACAACATCAACGGGTTGGTCTCTAATCACTTCCGAAATGCCTTTAGGTAAGTCGCCGTCAACCACTAGAGTTACATCCCCAGGCAGTGGTTTCATCGCAACTTGCCCCACCACATCGAATTTGCTGCTGTCCGCCAATAGGAACGGGCGCTGCGACCGCTCTATCATCATGTGTCGCAGATTTACGCCTTCCAGCGAAAAATCGGTGAACAAGGACCGAGCACTAATTCCACCAACTCCGATCAGTGCAAATTCTGCATTGTATCGGGAAAGGTGGTCCAGCGTGTCCAAACCCATTGTAGCATTCTCCGAAAAAACTAACCGCCCGCCCAGCAAGATGACCTCCGTTGCCGCTGGCGCAACTACCGAAGCTATGGTTAAATCATTGGTATAAATTGTTAAATTTTGGCGATTGGTCGCCAGAGCTTGCGCTGCCGCGAGTGTTGTCGAGCCGCTGTCAATGATTACACTCGCTCCGTCTGGAATTGTGCTAACTACATAGTTGCCAATACGCTCTTTGCCTTCTCGATTGGTTTGAGTGCGGTCAACCATGGGGGGTTCGTGTGTACGCACACTCGTCGCTCCGCCGCGCACCTGGTTGAGCTTGTTTTCCTGCGCCAGTTGCTCGATATCCTTGCGTACAGTTTCCCGCGATACGCCGAGCCGTTCGGTCAATGCTCGGATTGAAACCGCAGGTTGACGCGAAACTTCTTCGAGGATTATTGCATGTCGTTCTGATGGTAGCATCGGTTGATCCTCAAGGCCAGGGATGCCCAACTTTGCCAAATTTCGCAAACAGCGTCCAGCCCGGTTCAATACAGGAGAGTGTGTTTCGGTACCAGCTCCACGAAGTCAGCCGAGTTGCGGAAAGCCTGGCTGCCGCTCTGATTAACGATTGTAGGCCGAACTAGGTTTAGAATGTCCCCCGGCTACAGTCCAATACCCGTAAGGTAATTTATGTTTAATCACGACCAAGTTTGACATCTGACTCCTTCGCAAATCTGGTTGCGGCTAAACTGAACACGAGCCATCAAACCTAATTTCTGCGCTCGATACTTGCATTCACAATCGGACGAAGCAGAACCACCTGAGCAGGGGGAAATTTCGAACAACTTATTTCTTTTTTTTGCACGAACCATGTCAGCCATGAACGGTCGGTAGAACGCTTTCTATACCGTGAAGCATCGGCTACGAGACTGGCATATCGGCTTACCCAGCGGTTTAGCGTCGCGTGATCCAGATCAACGCCACGTTCCGCCATGATTTATTCCAAATCCCGGTATGAAACACCGTATCGGAGATAGAAGAAAACAGCGTACAAAATCACCTCTTTCGGAAAATGCGCACCCTTGAAAGAGATCGTCACGATTTGCTCCTGTCTTATCCGAGCACGCGCTATCAAAAGTACGCTCGACTTGACAGTTGGAGAAATAGTTTGCGACAGAACCATCAGGACTTCTTATTTGTGGTTTACAAAACCCATCACAACTAAAGTTTGGTTTTGCTTGCTCTTGTCCTTCTTCGACACGTGGTATGTGCCCCGCTCTGTGATCAGTTCCCGCAAGTTGTAGCTGTCGGGGTGGTTCACAGGGTCGGAAGCTGAAGCGCTGCTACCTTCGCGACAACTTATGACTTCAAGCCAAGCGTCGCGAAAAAATAGGTCAGCGCTATCGTTTCGATACGAAAATGACCAAAAGCATGAAATGCCCTTGGTGCCGGCCAAGCCTACAAAGGTTTCACAGACTGCGTTTTCGGGTGCGACAGCAGACGTTTCGTAGCTTTCCAGCATAGTAATCCGATCACATTCGTCGGCCAATCCGGGTGTTGAATACAACGCCAGTAAAGCGACCATGGTGACTTGAAAGAGCGGCAATCTGAAAATGCCCGTTTTGGACAGTATCTCAAAACCAAATGACGAGTGCTTTCTTGAGGCCTGGCAACGATCCGACATGATGACCTCGAATGTCGTCACCTTTTTTGCGGCTACTCTGCAGCGTCCGGAACGGTCGCTTCTGCGTATATCCCTTTCACTCGTTCCTTTGTCGGATCAAAGTGCGGGAATGGAACGATCGTGGCCTTCAACCGCTTTTGCTGCCCGTCCAGTTGCCCAATCTCAATGTCTGCCCCAATGGTGGCATGTGTAACCGAAACCCGACCCAACGCGATGACTTTGCCAAGGACGGGTGATTTCATTGCGCTGGTTATCTCTCCAACCTGCGCTTTTCCAACGCGCACGCAATCGCCGGGCGAAGGGACAGTGCCGCCTTCGATCTCGAAACCGACCAGTTTGCGGTGCGGGTGCGCCTTGCGTTCCTCGATCGCGGCTCGTCCGATGAAATCGTCGGTTTTTGATTTCAGCGGTACTGTAAAGCCGATGCCTGCTTCAAACGGGTCCGTCTGATCGTCAAATTCCGACCCGGAAAAAATCAAACCGCCTTCGATCCGCAACATGTCGAGTGCCGCAAGCCCGAGCGGCGCGATACCATATTCCTGACCAGCTTCCCAAACGCGATCAAAGATCTCGACCGCATCTTTGGGGTGGCAGAAGATTTCGTATCCAAGTTCACCGGAATAACCGGTCCGGGAAATAACCACTGACGTCCCCTGCACATCACCCACACGTGCGACGGTAAGCCGGAACCATGGCAGTTCTTCGATCGTTGGTTGCTGAGGTGGCGTCCAGAAGATCTTGGAAAGAATGTCGCGGGCGTGACGCCCCTGCACCGCGATGTTGTGCAACTGGTCCGTCGAGTTACGCACCCAGACATTCATATTGCGTTTGAGCGCCTGTTCCTGCAGCCACAATCCGCTAGTGTCATTCCCGCCAATCCAGCGAAAGTTTGTTTCACCCAAACGATAGATGGTGCCATCGTCAATCATCCCGCCGTGTTCATAGCACATGGCCGTATAGACGACCTGACCAACACTCAGCTTTTTCATGTTGCGAGTCACACAAAGTTGCATCAGCTCTTCGGCGTCGGGGCCGACAACTTCGTATTTGCGCAGAGGGCTCAGGTCCATCACGGCGACTTTGTCCCGGCAGGTCCAGTATTCGGCAATCGCGCCGTGATTGGTCATCGTGTTGGGCAGCCAGTAGCCGTTGTATTCGACAAAATCACGGGTATGACGCGCAAAGCAGTCGTGAAATGCTGTTTTCTTGGTTTCTTCCACATCCGCCTCCGCAGATTTTCTGTAGCCGTAGGATCGTTTGAAATCCTCGGTCGCCTTGTAGGTTCGCACCTGAATGTCGGTCGGGTTCCAGCCGTTGGCCGGGTCGATGTCGCAGGGACAGCCGGTGCTGACGCAGACCAGATCCGTCAGTGCGCGCAGCAGCACGAAATCGCCGGGCCGCGACCAGGGATCGTCCATGCCGATGGCGTTGGTCTCGTCCAGCATTGTGTTGAAGAAGAAGTTGATCGCAGGCCAGCCACCGCGCGGGCGGATGCCATACTGGTCCAGATCTTTGTTGATGTTGTCCGAGCAGTTCACATGGCCGGGATAGCCCAGATCTTCATAATACCGCGCCGTGCAGGCCAACCCGAACGTGTCGTGACGCCCACAGGTGTCCTGCACGATCTCGACCAGGGGTTCCTGATCCACCGACCAGTATTTCGAGAATATGCCCGGTTGCGGATACAGGCTGCCCATCAGGCTGCGGGTCGTGGTGGGATCAATCTCACGCTCGATCCCCTGATCCAAAGCGCGGCGGCTGAACGCCTGAAAATCCGAGCACTCGCGGCCCCGGATATCGACAATCTGGATGAACTCTCCGGCCTTGACCTCATAAGATTTGGCATTGCCCGGCTGGATGTTGATGTCCTTGATAGGATCGGCCAGCGGTTCGGGCGGACCCACTTCGGGTTTCTCAAAGCCGGGCGAGGCCCGCTGAATGTACAGGATGATGTCGGTCGGAGGGTTGTTGTCCTCGGGTCGCATTGCTTCGCCGGGTGCGGCGACAATCAGCAGCCCGTCATTCTCCGCCACGAAATGCACCATATCGCCCGGGCGCGATCCGTCCGAGAAGGCCCTGATTGCATCTCCGCGTCCGATATCGAAGCCTGCGATCTCTAGTGCGCGCAGCACTTTCTTGCCCGAGGCCGAGCCATTTGCCAGAGTTGCAATCAACCCTTCCGGCCGCCCATGTCCCTGTGCGCCGAGCATGGCGGCGTCCGAGCTTCGATCAGGGGCAAAGAACACCATCTCGGCCGGTTGCATCCCATCACGATCCAGCAAAGTGATCTTGTCGCCTTTGGACACCGGAACCGCTCGCGACCCGGCGCCGGGGACGGGATGGCGTTCCGTTCCATGAGGCAGGATCGGAAGGCCGGGCGCCAATACCCCGCTGCGTTCAAACGGCACCTCAAAAACCGGCTTCACATTCATAATGCACCTTCCTGAATGGATTCGGTTGCACCGCGGTGCGTGACCACCAAAAGGCATCCCGATTTGGTGTGTGAAAAATGGCTGGACCCGGCGGCAAGACTTACGAAGTCACCGCCGCGATAGCTGAATCCATCGTGATCGGTCAGGTCACCTTCGAGGACAAAAAACTCTTCCGGGCCATGATGGACATGCGGGTTCGAACGCGTGCCCGGTGCCATTTTCATCAGATAGCTGCCTTGCCCGGTGTCCTGGTCAAAGCTGACATTCTTCCACCAGACCTGTTCGTCGGGCAGGTCTTTCATTTGCATTCTGACAAAGCCGTTGTCGTCGAAACGGGTGACGGTACGCATGTTTTGCTGCTGTGCCATCTCAGTCGAGCCCCAGTCGCTTTTTACGTTGTTCCGCCCAGCTGCTGATGGCCATGTCAAAGGTCAGCGCCATCAGCGACACGTTCAAGCCAAGGACAAAGTTTTTGCCCAACTCGGTCCCTGCCAGCGTACGTTGCAATTCCTGCCCCAGGTCCTGTGTGCCGATGAAGGCCGCGATGATGACCATGAAAAAGGCAAACATGATCGCCTGATTGAACCCGACGGCCATTGTTGGCAGCGCCAGCGGGAATTGAACCGACATCAGCTTTTGCCGCCGCGTGGACCCGGACATGTCTGCCGCTTCGGTCATTTCCGGGGGCACGCTGCTGAGGCCAATAATAGTGTACCGGATCAATGGCACAGCAGCGAAGATCAGGATCGAGAACACAACTGCCACATCATTGACGCCGAACAGCATGATTGCCGGGATCAGATAGATGAAGCTGGGGAATGTCTGTGCGGTGTCGCAGGCCAGCAGGATACTCTTAGACCAGCGCTCGGACCGGGCGGCAATCACGCCAAGAGGTATGCCGATAAGAGTGGCGAGTGCTACAGCCGAGATCACCGTGTACAGAGTGATCACTGACCGGTCCCACCAACCCGAGAATGCGACGATGGTAAAGAACACCGCAGCGTAGATGCCGGGGCGGCGTCCGCCGACCCAATAGGCAAAGGCAACGACCAGCAGGATGAAGGCGGGGGTGGGAATTGCCAGCAACGTGTTACGGAACGGGATCAGAACCTTGACGTTCAGGAACCAGCGCAACCATTCGGTCGTTCCCTTGATGGCATCGATCGCCAGAAACGACTTGATTACCACGTCAATTTCCTTGCCTTGGCTCAGGTGCTGCTTGCGACCAACTTCGGCAAGGATCGGGAACAGCTGCGAGAGCAGGATAAACCCGACAAACAGACCCAGCGCGATCAGCGAGATCTGGTGCCGCTTCCACCAGGGGGTGCCGCGTTCAAAGTGAACCGGTTGCTTGACCACCCACGCTTTGGACATCCGGTCCAGCGTAACGGCCAGAAGAACGATGGTAACGCCGATCTCGAAGGAACGTCCCAGTTTGAAGCTGCCCATCATTGCCAGCAGCTTGGCGCCAAGTCCGGGCATTCCGATGAAGGCGGTCAGAACCACCATGGCCAGACACAGCATGATCACCTGGTTGACGCCAACCAGAATTTCGGTACGTGCCGCCGGAACATAGACATGACGCAGCATCTGCCAGCGGGTGCAGCCAGACATTTGGCCCGCTTCGATCACTTCGGGACTGACCTTTTTAAGGCCCAGTGTTGTCATCAGGATCATCGGCGGGATGGCGAACGTAATCGTTGCCACGGCACCGGCTGTTGGCCCGACTTTAAAGAAGATCACCGCCGGCAGCAGGTAGGTAAAGAAGGGCAGGGTCTGCAACACAGACAAGATGGGCTTCAGCATCCGCTCGAACCAGCCGTATTTCCACGCGGCGATACCCAGAACCAGACCCAGCAGGAACGCCAAGGGTGCCGCGACGACAATCACGGACATGGTTTGCATGGCGATTTTCCACTGCCCGATTGCCGCCGTCCAGATGAATGTGCCCGCACCCAGGGCCGCCAACTTCCATCCCCCAACAGCATAGCCGACAACACCGGCAACAGCGGCAATCGCAGACCATGGGATCGGTCCCAGATTAGGCCAGCGGCGCTTGCCTTCCAAAAGGTTGGCCGATGTGTCCAACAAAAACTCCAGCGGGCCTTCGGCGATGAAGCGAGTCACATAGATCAGGCCAAGGTCGTTCTGGATGAAGTTGAATATCGCATCCAGAACCTGCGCTGTGGGTGGGATGGCCGCTTCGGGAATACGGTTCAGCCATTCGGGCAAAACACCGGCGGCCTTGGCAAGGATCAGTGCAAAGGCCACGACCAGCAATACCGTAAGCACGCGGGTACGCCCCCACGGCTTGTCCGAGGCCTCGTGCAGATCAGTGGACAGCGTCGCCATCATTCGGCTCCGAGCAAGACATTCAACGCGGCGTCGCGTTCCAGAACACCGGTGACAACGCCCTTGTCATCCGCAACCGGCAGAAGGATGCGGTTGTCATTTACCAGAACCCGCGCCAATTCGTGGATGGTCGAGCCGCCATTGACAGGCGCGCCTTCCAGAGCATGTCCATTGACCGGTTTTGCCAGCCCTTTTGCATGCACGACGCGGGCCTTGTCGATGTCTTCGGTAAATTTTGCCACGTATTCGGTGGCGGGGTTCATGACGATCTGATCGGGTGTATCACATTGTTCAACAGCGCCGTTGCGCATGATTGCGATACGATCTGCGAGGCGCAGCGCTTCGTCGAAATCGTGCGTGATAAAGACGATAGTCTTGCCCAGCATCTCTTGCAGCCGCAGGAATTCATCCTGCATTTCGCGGCGGATCAACGGATCAAGGGCCGAGAACGGCTCGTCCAGAAACCAGATATCCGGCTCAATCGCCAGGGACCGGGCGATGCCGACCCGCTGCTGTTGCCCACCGCTAAGCTCGCGTGGGAAGTATTCTTCGCGGCCCTCAAGCCCGACCAGCTTGATGACTTCCAGCGCACGTTCACGGCGGTCATGGCGATCCTGACCGCGCATCTCCAGCGGGAAGGCTACGTTATCCAAGACCGTACGGTGCGGCAACAGGCCGAAGGACTGGAATACCATGCCCATCTTATTGCGTCGCAATTCGATCAGGTCTCGCTCGCTCAGGCCCATGATATCCTGACCATCAACCTTGATCGTACCGCCGGTGATGTCGTGCAGGCGCGAAAAGCACCGCACCAGGGTTGATTTGCCTGATCCGGACAGTCCCATGATGACCAGCATTTCGCCCCGGCCAACCTCAATCGAGACGTTCTTGACCCCGGCGATATAGCCGTCCGCACGAATCTCGTCGAAGCTACGGCCAACCGGCATAGACTTCAGATAGCTCTTGGGCGAAGGTCCAAACAATTTCCAGACGTTTTGGGCTGAGATTACAGGCGCTGAGGCGGACATGGCTGCCTTTCTTTCTTGTTAAGCACGGCCTTGCTTCAATGAGATCAGGAAGGCCGCGCCAGTTTCGTTGCGTATGACCGGATTATCCGCTGCAGGCGCTGATCCAGGGATCAACAACAGCGCGGTTCGCATCCAGCCATTCGGCTGCTGCTTCTTCCGGTTCCAGCTCGTCCGTATCGACCAGCTTGGCCATCTCTGCGATTTGCGGATTGGTAAAGGAAATTTCAGTCAATACACAGTAAGCAGCAGGCCATTTGTCTTTCATACCGTCCCAAGCGGCCTTTTTCAGATAACCGGTAGCCGGATTGCCGCAATCATACAGCGCATCCGGGTTCGGACCTTTGGACGGGTCTTTGTCGCATCCATCTTCCCAGGCCGGAAACTCGACAAACTCACCGGGCCAGACAGCTTCGGCAAAGTTGGGTGTCCAGTTGAAGACCAGAACCGGCTTCTTGTCCGCCTCTGCGGCACCAATCTCGGCCCATAGGGCTGCAGCCGAACCTGCGTTGATCACGGTGAAATTCAGATCGAGCGCTTCAGCACGCTCTTTACCATGTTTCAACCAGTCTACTGGACCGTCCAGATATCGGCCTTTGTCGCCGGTTTCGGCTGTCGCGAACAAATGCGCACAATCGTTCAAGGCTTGCCAATCCGGCAGGCCGGGGCAGGACTCTTTGGTCCACATCGGATACCACCAGTCCTCGCGGGTGACAGCATCGTGGTCGCCTGCATCATGCAGACCGCCCTTTTCCAGAGCTGCGCGGAAGGAAGCGCCAAACGCGCCTTCCCAGACTTCCATCTCAAGCGTGACGTCGCCCAGACGCACCGACTCGTAGACCGCCTGACTGTCAGTCGTGACGTATTCGACATTATCGCCGATCTCTTCGAACAGCTGGCCGACCACGTAAGACATCACGATCTGGCTGGACCAGTTGTGAATTGGGATGACGATCGGATCGCTGCTGTCTTCTGCGATCGCACCGGTGCCCGCTACCGCTGCCAAGGTTGCAGCAGAAAGTAGGTTTGAAAGTTTCATGTTTGCTCCCTGAGTGACGTTCGATTTTGGATTGAGGGCTCTTCCGGCCCCGAATTTGGTCATTCTGCCTAAGTTTGCGCGAGACGCAGAACAGAAATTTGAGAGGCGTTGCCCATAAAATCTTGAGGCTAAATCGGTTTTTTACTATCTTAACAGTCAGTTGCCTGATCGGTTTCCAGTCGACGCAGGCGAATGTTCTTTGATTGCAATCCGCTTAAGATCGGGAATCCGCCGTCAGATGCCAAAGAAAGCACCAGTTACCGGGAAGGTCCTCCCGCCGCTCGACTACCTTTTGGCTTTTGAAGCGGCCGCCAAGGCCCAAAGCTTTGCGCAGGCCAGCAAGGTGCTCAATATTTCGGAAACTGCCATCAGTCGCAAAGTGCGTCTGTTAGAGCAACATTATGACGTACCCTTGTTTGTCAGAGGTCATCGGTCGGTTTCGCTGACACAGCAAGGGGCCATATTGCTGGCGACCGTTGAAAAGTCGCTGGATCTGATACGAGACGTCAGCCGTGATATGTTGGCCAAACATCAGGCCAATACGGTTTCGATCTCTGCGACCAACTCCGTTGCCTCGCTCTGGTTGATGCCGCAGCTACGCAAGTTCAACAAATCCAATGGACGCATCCGTATTTCGCTGGTGTCTTCGGACAGCGACGCAGAGTGCCTGTCTGATTCAATGGATCTGACGATATTGCGCGGTGAAGGGGATTGGCCCGGATATGAGGTGCAGCTTTTGTTCGGGGAAACCGTTTTCCCGGTGTGTAGTCCTGATTATCTCAAAAGTAATCCGAAGGCGGCAGCGCTATCCGCACTGCCGGAGTTGGATCTGATTGAAGTGACCAGTAGCCATGCGGAATGGATGACATGGCATACTTGGCTTAGCAGCAATGGAATCTCCACTTCTTTGATGGAACGCGCTGTGGCTTTCAACACCTACCCTCTCTCGATACAAGCAGCGGTCGATGGTTTAGGGGTTGCTTTGGGTTGGGCCCATCTTGTTGACCCGCTGCTCGAAAGTGGTGCGTTGGTCAGGCCAATCCACGACGTATCGGTGCGAACGCAGTCGGGATACTATCTTCTGAAGAGCCCATCGCAAAAAGCATTTCCGGAACGACGCATTGTCGAGGATTGGTTGTTGGGGCTCAGCGCGGGTCGCAAGCGTTACGCGTGATCCGAAGGTGCCATCGCGCGATAAATGATCGTTCTGTCAAAGTCTCTGTAATTCAGAGGTTGACCAAAGGGAATATTTATTTACCGTAAAGAAAGTATCCGATTCTGGCCAGGCCGCACATGCGGACCTGTTTGAATTCGTTCGGCCTACTTTTGCAGGGAGTCCAAAGCCAATGAGCTACAAATCCGACATTGAGATTGCCCGCGAGGCGAACAAGAAGCCGATTCAGGAAATCGGCGCGAAGCTGGGTATCTCCAGCGATGATCTGCTGCCCTACGGCCATGACAAGGCAAAGGTCAGCCAGGACTTCATCAACTCGGTACAGGACCGCGAAGACGGCAAGCTGATCCTGGTGACCGCGATCAACCCAACCCCTGCAGGTGAAGGCAAGACCACCACCACCGTGGGTCTGGGCGACGGCCTGAACCGCATCGGCAAGAACGCGATGATCTGTATCCGCGAAGCCTCGC